>JANLHC010000124.1 GCA_024654465.1 Candidatus Scalindua sp. | reverse complement strand
ACAGAGAATGATAGAGCTATTAAGCATGAACAGTTTAGGGATGCAGTTGGTTTGATGTTCCCTATTGAAATTGTAAAAATATCTCCGGAAACTCCTTTTAGCCCTAGAATGGGTGACAGAGGCAAAATTGTAAATATCTGGCATTGGAAAGCCGACTGGGAACGTGATTTACGTGCAGACGGTGGATATGAGCATATGGAAGATGTGTATCCTGATATGTTTACTGATTTTGATTTTGATCCTGATCCTGTTCTTATCAATAAGAGGGCACACGAGGGTGCCGATCTTATGTCTGGTGGATATGCTGCAGAATCATTGCTGTCTCGGGCAAGAGGCCGTACTGTGGAAGATCTGAATGCCGTTGGTTTTGGCACGCTTACAGCTCAGGAGCATCAGGATGTTGATGGTACAGGTACCTGGATTGATGGCCGGTGGAATGTTATAGTTTACCGGCCGTTACAGACAGAGGATGCAAATGATGTTCAGTTTGTTCCGGGCAAATCAACATTCTTTAATATGGCTGTCTGGAATGGAGAAGATGGTGATAGGAATGGTCTTAAGTCTGTCAGTATAAGATGGAGACCTATAACTTTAGAGTCGACAAGATAAATAGAATTGAATAGATTTTTAGTGATACTACAGACAATATTAAATAGATATTAAGGAGGAATATTATGACGCTTGTTCACAATTGGCACCTTGGGAGAACAATGGAGTACCCATACTTCGAGTCAAGGCCGGAACATCAGTTTGCTGCGGTCTTCAATATAAACAGGTGTATTGCCTGTCAGACCTGTACGATGGCTCATAAGAGTACATGGACATACAGTAAAGGTCAGGAGTATATGTGGTGGAATAATGTCGAAACAAAACCTTATGGTGGGTATCCTCAGCATTGGGATCAGAAGATATTGCAGATGCTGTGGGACAACGGTAATAACCCTATGGAGTGGTATACCGGTGCGGAAGATAAGGATGAAACTACCGCGCCTTACGGGCTTTATAATGGTGATACAATATTTGAGTTGGCGAAGAATAAGGGTCTTAACCAGGTGGCGGTTGGTTATATTCCGGATGACAAGGAGTGGCGGTTCCCTAATATTTACGAAGATACTGCCGCAAGTGAAAAGACAAACTATGAGACGAAAGCGGCCGCGGAGTCTTCTGAGCTACCGGTGCACAAGAGATGGTTTTTCTATCTACAGAGAGTTTGTAACCACTGTACTTATCCGGCATGTCTGGCTGCTTGCCCGAGGAAAGCTATATATAAACGTAAAGAAGACGGTATAGTTTTAATAGATCAGAAACGTTGCAGAGGATATAGGAAGTGTGTAGAGCAGTGTCCTTATAAGAAACCTATGTACCGTGGTGAGACAAGAATGTCTGAAAAATGTATTGCCTGCTACCCGAGGGTAGAAGGTAAGGACCCTATTACAAAGGGTAGGAGAATGGAGGCTCGTTGTATGGCCGCCTGTGTGGGCAAGATTAGAATGAATGGGCTTTTGACTGGTGATTATAAGAAACCTGATCCTAAGAACCCATTGGACTGGTTGGTTCATGTGCACAAAGTCGCATTGCCTCTTTACCCACAGTTTGGTACAGAGCCTAATATATACTACATACCGCCAAGGTGGGCTCCTAGAAGTTATTTAAGGCAGATGTTTGGCCCTGGAGTTGACGAGGCACTTGATAAATACGCTTCGCCTTCCAGAACGCTGATGGCTGTTTTGGCGCTTTTCAGAGCGAGTCAAACTATGATAGCCAGATTTGAAGTGGAAGACGGTCCAAAGATTTATGAATCAGAGGTGATGGGGAAGAAGGTCGAGGTGTATAACGACACGGCTATTGGCTTTGCTTCAGACGGTACGGAAATTGTCAGGATAAAAATCGAAGAGCCAACATGGGAAAGCGATGAAAAACGAATGGTCACGTACTAAAACCTAATTACACTATTAACTTGAAAGTTGATAAAGGGAGGAAATTTATAATATGAGATATCCGAGAATACTGTGCATTTTAAGTATATTTGCCTTTATGGGCATAGGTGTTACCGGGATTAATCACGTAGGCGCTGAGGAGTGGGTTGCAAGCTTTGAGGCGTTTAAATCGACGGATGACCCTGCGTACCATCAAAGACACAACGGTAACATTGACTGGGAGTTGTTCCATGATGCACCCGCTGCTGAAACTAAAACCGATAAACCGAAAAATACAGATATTTACTGGATAGAGAGTGATGCGGAATGGTATCAAAGAAATATGGATGCTGAAGGAGCCTCCGCGTTACGCCATTTTACCCCTGCGAATGTTGCGGACTCAAAATACCATAGTCCTTGTCCGTTATGTGGAGATCTGACATATTTCTGGCTGAAAACCGGTGATATGGATAGTGATACTGAGAAGCATATAAAGGGTGATTATCCGGGATGGAAGAAGGCGGACGGTGTTTGTCTTAATTGTTTTGGGTGCTATCAGCTGAGGGCTGGAAAGTTTTTTGAAGGTAACGCAGCTTCGACAACGGATAAATATGTTATCGGTTATATGAAGTCTCCACAGATTCAGGACTACTTTACTAACGTAAAATGATAGTTAAAAACGTAACGGAAACGTTTAAAGTTGCTTAGTTTGTGGATTTTATTTTTCTCTCTCGTTCCTATGCACTGCATGGGAAGGGATGAGTATATAAGAGGATAATTATGGTAATTAAAATCAGAGAAAGTGTCGAAGATTTGCTTGCAGCAAGTCAAATCTATCAGTTCCTTTCAACATGTCTTCTTGAGCCTAACAAAGAGGCTCTGGAAATGCTCAATAATAAAGACTATATGTCAGAGGTGAAAAGTTGTATATCAATCAGTGGCAACAACGTAATGTTGGAGGCATTCGAACTGCTGCAGAAAGGGCTGGAAGGCAATGACGTTGAGAACTTAGAGTGGGGCTATCGTGCTACTTTCGGAGGTGCGACTGTTGCGATGGATTGTCCTCCTTTTGAGATGTATTACAGCGGTTCACAAATATGGCAACAGACTCAGGATCTTGCGGATATATCCGGAATTTATAAGGCATACGGAATTGAGATGGAAGAGGATTCGACCACCAGCAGGTGGGATCATGTAGCGGTTGAATTGGAGTTCCTGCATTTCCTCACTTACAAACTGGCTTATGCAATCGAAAACCACAGCGAAGAGGAGCAGGAATCCTGTGTTTCCGGCAAGAAGAAGTTTTTGTATGCTCATATTGGCAGGTGGATAAAGGCATTTTCAATGTCTGTTGTTAAGAAAACACCTGAGGAATTCTATCGTCAGGCAGCAACGTTGGCGAGCCTGTTTATTCATATTGAGATGGTCAAATTGTCTGTAGATGCGGAAGAGATTGATGAATATATGGGTAACGAACCTGATTACCTGCAGCGGCTGGAAGGTAAGAGTGCCAGCGCCTGTGATTCTTGTATGGATGAGGAGAAGTATGACTAATCTACAGGAAGAACAAACTGAAACTCTTGAAATTGAATACGATCATCAGTTGGTCGATGATATAGTGTGTAAGGGTTTGGTACAGCAGGAAGCATCCGGAGACTCTACTTTATACAATGAGTATCATGAGAAGAGAGATGCGATCTATGAGATGGAGGAAGAGAGAAGGCCAAGGAGGTTCAGGGAACTTGATGAAGAGTTTTTTAATCGACTAGGTTATGGTGCCTTCCTGAGAGATGCATTCGATGAGTATCCTGATATTGAAGCGGAGATAAAGGAGGTGCATGTCAGGAGGGCTACGACACGGAAGAACGAGGGGTCTAATCTTGTAGATGAGGGTACTAAGGTCATCATCAGGTTATACCCTGAGCTTTTTGTTGAGGGCAGTAAAGAAATACGCAGAGTTATCAGGCATGAACTTATGCACGTTTCTGACATGATCAATAGTGCGTTCGAATATAATGTGCATGAAGAGTTTGCGACCTCTCCAATGGAAGAACGAATAATCACAGACAGATATAGGCTTTTCTGGGATATTTCTATTGATGGACGTTTAGCTAACAAAGGACTGGAGACTACTGCATCCAGAGAAGAAAGAAAAAAAGAATTTGATTCATTCTTCAGTAAAATCCCGGAAGAGACAAGGGAACTGATATTTGAGAAAATGTGGAATGCGGATGAAACTTTTACGCATATCAGGTTGGTTGAATTGTCTAAAGACACAAATAAGGTCCTTGCGTTAGCTGCAGGGAGCCGTTCTGCTGAAGTACTGGTAGAAGAATCAAAGGCCCTTGGCCCTGTTCCCGGAACTACGTGTCCGCTTTGTGGATTTCCGTCATTTGATTGGATAGAGGAAGTGGCTCAAGACAAGGACATTGCCAAAATAATAAATGAAGAGTTTCCTGATTGGAAACCACAGGATGGCGTGTGCGAAAGATGTGCGGAATATTATAAGATTAAAGCAGGAAAGTGGTAATTTAAAAGTGCGAATAAGTATTTTTTTTATATAAAAAATATAGGAGGATTTGTATGAAGCTTACGCGAAGGACGTTTATGAAGGTTGCAGGAGGGGTAACAGCCGCCGTCTCAATACCTATGAGAAATGCGCTGGCCTTTAAATCTTTAAAGCCGGCAGTAGAGGTTGATAATCCCCTCGATTCTTATCCCGACAGAAACTGGGAAGACGTGTACAGAAATCAGTACAAATATGACCGTTCATTTCCCTTTGTCTGCTCACCGAATGATACTCATCAATGTCGTGTAAGAGCATTTGTAAGAAACGGTGTTGTAATAAGGGTAGAGCAGGATTATGAGCATCAGGATTACGGTGATCTGGAGGGAAGAAAACCACAAAGGTCATGGAACCCCAGGATGTGTCTGAAGGGATTTACCTTTTTCAGGAGAGTATATGGGCCTCATAGATTAAGATTTCCTCTTCTTAGAAAGGGCTGGAAACAGTGGGCTGATGACGGATTTCCAGAGTTGGACTGGAATGCCAGAGAGAAATATAAATTTACAACTAGAGGTACTGATGAGCAGTTAAAGATGTCTTGGGATGACATTATTGATTATGTTGCCAAAGGGATGATTGCTATTGCCAAGGCTTATAGTGGTGAAGAGGGAAAGAAGAGGCTGCTTGAAAGAGATAAGTATGCTCCGGAAACCCTTACTCACTGGAATGGTGCTGGTACGAGGTGCTTTAAGAATCGTGGTGGTATGGGGCTGTTGGGAGTTATTGGAAAGTATATGGGTATGTACCGTTTTTCCAATATGCTCGCTCTGCTTGATGCCAACATAAGAGGTGTTGGTGCTGATAAGGCGATGGGTGGTAGAAGATTTTCAAATTATACATGGCATGGTGACCAGGCGCCTGGACATCCTTTTGTTCATGGTCTGCAGGCATCTGACGTTGACTTTGCAGATCTCAGGTACTCAAAGCTAGTTATACAGGTTGGAAAAAATCTTATTGAGAACAAAATGCCTGAAGCACACTGGTTGACAGAGGTTATGGAGAGAGGCGGGAAACTGGTATGTATTACACCGGAGTATAGCCCTTCAGCAACAAAGGCCGATTACTGGATACCTTGCCGAACAGGTATATCCGATACCACAATATTCCTTACTATGACGAAGATCATAATGGATAACAAATGGTATGATACGGATTTTGTTAAGAAGTTTACTGACTTCCCGCTTCTTGTCAGAACGGATACACTAAAAAGATTGCAACCTCATGAAATTATCAAAGACTATAAACAGCCTGAGTTGAATTATAGCCACAGTGTGCAGGGTTTGACGAAGGATCAGAGGGAGCAGTTAGGCGATTTTGTTGTATATGATTCAAAAACAAAGGATTTTAAGGCAATAACAAGAGAGGATGTTGGAAAGAAAATGGTGGCCAAGGGGATAGATCCTTCTTTGGAAGGAACATTCCAGGTTAAGACGGTAGATGGTAAAACCGTTGAGGTTATGACTCTATTTGATCTTTACAAGATTCATCTCAGGGATTTCGATGTTAAAACTACAGCAGATATCACAGGTGCGCCTGCTCATATGATCGAAAGATTGGCTAAGGATTGTGCAACCATAAAACCAGTTGCTATCCATTACGGTGAAGGTATCAACCATTATTTCCATGCAACACTACATAACAGAGCGACATATTTGCCATTAATGCTGACAGGTAATATTGGTTATCATGGTTCAGGGTCGCATACATGGGCAGGTAATTATAAAGCTGGTAACTTCCAGGGTTCAAAATGGTCCGGACCAGGATTTAAGGGCATAATCGCAGAGGATCCTTTCGATATGAATCTTGATCCGTATGCGGATGGAAAGAATATTCACGCTCACAGTTACGCAATGGACGAAGAGGTCGCATACTGGAATCATGGCGATACACCTCTTATTGTAAATACTCCTAAGTTTGGTAGGAAGAGTTTTACTGGTGAGACACACTATAATACGCCAACTAAAGTTCTGTGGTTTAATAACGTAAACCTGATCAATAATGCTAAATGGGTCTATGAGATGATGAAGAATGTTAATCCGAGGATTGACCTTATCATATCCAGTGACATTATGATGACATCATCCATACAATATGCCGATGTTGGATTCCCGGTAAATTCATGGATGGAATTTGAACACTATGAAGTTACATGTTCGTGTTCTAACCCATTCCTTCAGGTATGGAAAGGTGGAATCAAACCGCTCCATGATACTAAAGATGATGTTATGGTTCCGGCGCTGGTTGCTAAGAGGATGGGTGAGCTTCTTGGCGATAGAAGATTCTCGGATTACTGGAAATTTGCTCTGGAAGATAGACCAGAGGTTTACATGCAGAGACTCTTTGACGGTAGTGTTCCTACCAGGGGCTATAACGTTAACGATATGATTGCCGGTAAGTATGGTGTTCCGGGTGGCGCACTATTGAATTTTGGTACGTATCCAAGGACACCTATGTATGAGCAGGTGGTCTATGATCGTCCGTTCCATACTGATGATGGAAGACTTCACTCATATTGTGATATTCCAGAAGCTATTGAATACGGTGAAAACTTTGTATGTCACAGGGAAGCCATTGAGGCAACTCCTTATCTTCCTAATGTAATTGTCAGTACGAATCCTTATATACGGCCTGAAGATTACGGAATTCCACAGGATCACATGGGAGCTGATGAACGACATGTCAGGAACATTAAGATGCCATGGAGCGAAGTTAAGAAAACGAAGAATCCTCTATGGGAAAAGGGATACAGGTTCTATTGTGTAACACCTAAAACGAGGCACAGGGTTCACTCACAATGGAGTACCGTGGACTGGAACCTTATCTGGAATAATAACTTTGGTGATCCATATAGAATGGACAAACGAAGCCCGGGTGCAGGAGAACATCAGTTACACATAAATCCAGCTGCGGCTAAAGATCTTGCTATCAATGATGGCGATTATATTTATGTTGATGCGAATCCTGTTGACAGACCATACAGGGGATGGAAGCCAAATGATCCGTTCTATAAAGTCGCAAGGCTTATGGTAAGGGCAAAGTATAATCCATCATATCCTTATCATACAACGATGATGAAGCATTCAACCAATGTTGCCACAGAAAAGAGTGTTAAGGCACATGAGTCGAGGAAGGATGGCATGGCAATGTCTAAAGATGGATATCTTTCTAACTTCAGATATGGTTCTCAGCAATCGATAACCAGATCGTGGTTAATGCCGATGCATCAGACAGATACGCTCTTCCATAAGAAGAAAGTTTTCATGGGATTCATGCATGGTGGTGAAGCGGATAACCATGTTGTAAATACGGTACCTAAAGAAACCCTTGTCAGGATTACAAAGGCTGAGGATGGTGGATTAGGCGCTAAAGGAGTTTGGGAACCGGCAAGAACCGGTTTTACTCCTGCAAATGAAAGTAAATTTATGAAACTGTATCTTAAAGGCGGTACTACGTCAGTTGAATAATTTCAACTAATTAGTTTTGTGTTTAAGATTAGATGTATAGTTATAAGAATTAATGTAGTCCTTAGAAGCCCCTGACTTTTAGTCAGGGGCTTTTTTAATTTGAAGTACAGAAAATAGCATTTATAATAGATCTATAGAATTTATTTGAGATCTTAATAAAAAGTGTAATAAAGGGCTTTATAATAGGTTATTTAGTGTATTTATAAACTGGTAAATGTTGTTTATCAGTTTCGTCGTATTAGTAATTGAGGAGTAACTTTGCAAGTTTCGTTAGTCTTTCCGCCTTCCTGGATGCCATCTCAACCTTTCTTAAGCCTTCCGTCGTTACAGGGCTTTTTAAAGAATATGGGAGTAGAGAATATTTCAATTCGTGATTTGAATATTGAGACTATGGACGCATTACTCTCTTCTGAAAAAGTAAAAAAAACCCATGCTACAATAGTAGAAAGACTGAATAAAGGAAAAGAATCTATTGATTCTGAAGAAAACCCCGAAGAAGTACATTCAAGACTTAGCTGGGCCAGAGAAGTGATAGAAAAAGAAAATATGGTTCAGAATGTGGAATGGGCAAAGTCAATATTGAAATCTCAGAGTTTTTATGAAATTGATGATTATATAGAGAGCTGGCAAATAATTGACAGATGGTTGCAGGCATTTGGACTGTTGTACTATCCATCTGAGATATCAATTGCTGATAATTCCATGAGATACAGTGTTTATTCATCAGAAGATGTATTAAAAGCTGTTAATAATAAACACGAAAATCCGTATCATGACCTCTTTAATGAACATATTATCGATTCTATGATGCTAGAGGACCCTGATCTTGTTGGAATATCTGTAACCGCGACTTCGCAGATAATGCCCGCGTTTACACTGGCCAGGAAGTTAAAGGAGGAGAAGAGAGATCTTCATATAACAATGGGTGGTAGTGTATTCACAAAGCTGATTGATAATCTTCAGCAGAATCACTTACTTTTTGACCTTGTTGATAGTTTTATTGTATTTGAGGGAGAACATGCGCTTCTGGGACTTATTGAACAGCTTGAAGGAAAAAAGGATTTCAGTAAGGTGCCCAATCTTGTGTATAAGGAAGGCAGTAGAATTCGTGTCAATCAGCCGTTTCATATAGAAGATATAAATTCACTTCCTACTCCGGATTATGATGGCTTTCCCCTGGATCTGTATTTGTCACCAAAAAGGGTTTTACCCTTACAGGGGTCGAGAGGTTGCTACTGGAGAAAGTGTACTTTCTGTAATCTTCATGTAGATAATTTGAAATTTCGATTAAGGAATCTTGATCTGGTGCTTGAAGACATGGATAGACTAAAAGCAAAGTATGGTGCGAAATACATGTTTTTCAGTGATGAGTGTATGCCGGTTAAACAGCTGGAAAGTTTGAGTTCAAGATTAATCGAGAAGGGTAATGACGTTAAATGGATGGCTGGTGTAAGATTTGATAAGGGGCTCACAAAAGATATATTAAGTAAAGCTCGAGAAGCAGGATGCCTTAAGATGGTATTTGGACTTGAGTCTTCTAATAAAAGAATTCTTTCATTAATGGATAAAGGAATAGAAACAGAAATAACGAAGAACATTATAGATGATTGTGGCAAAACAGGTATTGCGATCCATATGTATGTAATAATAGGTTTTCCATCAGAGACCAGGGAGGAAGCGCTGGAAACGCTTGATTTTGTAATATCTAATGAAAAATTCCTGAAAACAAAAGGTGCATCTTGTCTTGCTTGCCTTTTTGAGCTTGAAAAACACGCTCCCATTTTGCGCGATCCCGGTAAGTATGGGTTGACTAAAATAGGGCACCCAAAACAGGATGATCTGAGTCTGGGTTATTTTTATGAGACAGACAGGGGAATGACACTTGAAGAGTCGGGTGAGGTTTATGAGTATGTACGGTCTGAAATAGACAAAAGGCTTTCCATATTTCCTTACAACTTTTCAATGTCGGATGGGTTGTTGTATTTAGACAATTGTCCTGATGAAACTGTTGAATCTACCCTAAGTGTTACACAAAGCGAGATTACATAAATGAGTGACGAAATAATAGATCACGGAAGAAGGGCTTTCTTTAAGGAGACGTTTTCCTATTTCGGAAATGCAGTCACTGAGATTGTAAAAACCAAGGTGGAAACTATTACGAAGAATAGTTCTGATCGTAGCTCTGATTCTAAAATAAGACGGTATATCAGACCACCCGGAGCAGTACGTGAAGAGGAATTCATAGCATTGTGTACTAAGTGTGATGAATGCATAAAGGTTTGCCCACATGAAAGTATAAGGAAACTGAACAAAGATTTTGATATTGCAGACGGAACACCCATTATTATACCTGAAGAAACACCATGTTATCTTTGTGAAGATTATGCCTGTATAAAGGCATGTAAGGATGGCGCGTTGCTAGAGGTGAAGGTTGTGGATGAAGTTGCGATGGGGAAGGCGTCTATAAACGAAGATAATTGCATGGCATATGGTGCGCAATTTTGTGAGCAGTGTGTGAGGAATTGTCCTGTGCCAGGCGCAATCTACCTTGAAGATAACAGGCCTGTTGTTGTAAAGGAAAAATGTGTGGGTTGTGGTATTTGTGAAAATATATGTAAAACTGTAAATCAGCCAATAGCCATTAGAGTTTCTCCTTTGCTGTAGTGGATTGTGGGACTGATTATTTGAGTAAAGTGCGATAGTTTAAGCGAAGCAAATTCACACTAAAATTAACTAATAGAAAATTACATAAAGGTATATAAATAAATGAATGAATGTAAGAAGCAGTCAACATGTGAATTTTGTAGAGATTTTGAAACATGTAAGAAGCCGGAAAAAGGGCTTAAGCACAATGAGTGGGCTTTAAGCAACAGGATGTCCAAGATTAAGAAAAAGATTATGGTCATGTCTAACAAGGGCGGTGTTGGTAAAAGTACGGTAACAGCGAACCTGGGAGTGGCATTGGCGGAAATGGGGTATAAGGTAGGTATTGCGGATGTGGACATACACGGCCCTAACATTCCTAAGATGCTTGGTGTAGAAGGAGAAAGGCTTAAGGACAATGAGAATGGCATTGATCCGTTGTCCGTCAGCGATTGTCTTAAGGTCGTCTCTATTGCTTTCCTCATAGAGAGTCCTGATCAACCAATTGCATGGAGGGATACCGCGAAATATGATTATCTTAGAGAACTGGTGGGCAGCATAAACTGGGGAGAGCTTGATATTCTTTTGGCTGATTTGCCTCCGGGAACAGGCCATGAACCAATTTCTATGATTGAGTTGATTGGGGATGTTGATGGTGCTATCATAGTGACTACTCCACAGGATGTAGCTCTATTAGACGCGCAAAAGGCAATTAGGTTTGCAAAAGATAATGATGTTCCGGTAATAGGGATCATCGAAAACATGAGTATGCTGACGTGCCCTCATTGTAACGGAGAGATTGATGTATTTAAATCCGGCGGTGGAGAACGAATTGCAAAAAAAATGAATGTTCCCTTTCTTGGGAAAATACCTCTTGATCCTGAGATTGCTTCCAAATGTGATGAGGGTAAGGCTTTTGTGTCAAATGATAATAACTCAAAAAATGCTTCAGTGCTTATAGAAATAGCTAAGAAAATTATTGCTTAGCAAGCGATGTAGGTAAATTTTAATGATTGATAAACATTCCAGAAAAATTAGTTATCTAAGAGTTTCTGTTACTGATTTGTGTAACTTAAGGTGTGTATATTGCATGCCACCAGGCGGATCAGAGTTGAGTGACAGGGATGAAATTCTAAGTTTTGAAGAGATCCTGAAAATTATAAAACACGGGGTAAGCCTTGGTGTAAATAAGATAAGGCTTACCGGTGGTGAACCCCTCGTCAGGAGAGATATTACTTCTCTAATTAAGCAAATTTCTGAAATAGTGGGTATCAATGACATTGCATTGACAACAAATGGAGTTAACCTGAAGGAGTACGCGGGCGCCCTGAAAAAGAGTGGCCTTTCAAGGTTGAATATCAGCCTGGATACTCTGCGTGCAGACCGGTTTTCTGACATAACAAGAGGCGGTAATATTCAAGACGTTTTTGATGGAGTGGAGGAGGTCTTGAAGGTTGGTTTTACCGGCACAAAGATGAATGCCGTAATAATGCGTGGTCAAAATGATGATGAAATACTGGACTTTGTTAGATATATCCTGGAGAGGGACATCGAGTTGAGATTTATAGAGTTGATGGCCTCCGGATGGAAGAATATGGTTGATGCTGACAGGTTTATGCCATCCTCTGAGATAATGGAAAAAGTGCAGGAAATTGGGGAACTGGTTCCCATCAAAGAGAGAGTAGGGGGAGGGCCTGCCACGATTTACAAAATAAAAGGGGCACTGGGATCAATTGGATTTATTTCTGCGGTCTCCAAACCTTTTTGCAGCACCTGTAACCGTCTGAGACTTACGTCTGATGGTAAGTTGCGTTCGTGCCTGCTGAGTGGTGGAGATGTTGATGTGAAAAACATACTCCGCACTTCTAATCTTGATGAGGACGGATTAGCTAATAGATTGACTGAGGCATTTATAAAGGTAACAACTATGAAGCCTATCGTTCATTCAGGAGAGAACAAGGCGGTAATGAATCAGATTGG
>JANLHC010000122.1 GCA_024654465.1 Candidatus Scalindua sp. | reverse complement strand
ACATCCTGCTATAAGTAAAATTCCCTGAATTGCGTCAGTCCAGGCGACACTACGCATACCACCAAGCGTCTCATAAATAACCATAATCAGAGACAGTGCAATTATTCCCTGTACAAAAGTTACACGACCTCCTGTTGATACCTCAACAATATAACCGATGGCTTTCAGGTTGGTTAGTATATAACTCCCGACTGTTACTATGCAGACAATAGTGATAAACATTGTCAATACAGGAGATCGGTACCGGTGTTCTATATAATCTCCTATCGTAATAAATTTATTTTTCTTTGAAAGGAGATGAAGTTTCGGAGCGTATATCAGATATGCACCTATGACTGACATCATAAATGTTACGCTTACAAGAAACGCGTATCCCTGCCGATACGATTTCCCGGCCATGCCAATCAACGTATTACCACTATATTGAGTTGCATAGAGTGTGAGAAAAAGAACAAACAATCCCATACCACGTCCACTCAAATAAAAGTCTGCCAGCGAATCTTCTTTACGTGCTAATCTACCAATAACACCTACTAAAAGGAGTGACGCCAGGTACACACCCATAAAAACGATACCTGTTGTGTCAAGCAGTGTAATATCTTTCATTGTCTAATCTATTTGAATATAAATTGAGCGATTTGTATAGTCGCATCCTTTAGGTTGAGTAACTTTCGAGAAATTCACATACACCTATCGGATGATGAGAAACGCAGGCTACCCGCCTGTACCTATTCGGGCAGGAAGCCTACGGCTACTAGAATATAGAAAATAAAATTGTTCAATTCTGATTGAATAAAAACCTGAACGTTATTCAAGTGAGACAACTTATCATAATTTTTTAATTGAGAAAAGAGATGTTTAAATGAATTGCTTTAGCGACGTAGAGTTGATTAAGGATGAATCCATCAAAAAAGAGTGAATAAATGAATTTTTCTTTTAAGACTTTTCAGCTATAGTTATTTTCCATTCTCGTGACATCCTGAATATATTTTTTAAAAAGATAATCAGAAAAATTGTTGTTCCAAGCATCTCAAGGAACTCTTCAAGCACTTTTGACATATGGCTGATGCGGTAATCATCAGTAGAGAAGAAGCCGGCTATACCAATTTTCTCATACGGTGTATCATCCAATCCCTCTACAAAGTCTAACCCTACCGCAACAACGTACAGGCTGATGCCAGCCAGAAACCAATACCAGAGTTTTTTTGATGAAAGTTCCTTCCACAAGAACCAGAGTAGAAAAATACCTATAGATACAAATATAGGTCCAAAAACCAGTTGCCATGTATAACTCGGAAAAACATCGTAAATAGAACTTAACACTCCTACACCAAAGGTATTATCATCTTCAAAGAGAAGTACTTTAAAAGCCGTGCCCACACGTTCATGAAACTTTATAGCATCATCAATACCCAGGTAAATGAAAAATGATCCTATGCCCGCCCAACAATAAAATTTCCTTTTATCATGATTACCCTGAATCTGTTTTCTCACGCCAATGGCAGTTAACCAGATTACAGCTCCCACTACAATTGCCTGAAAACTGGAAAACCAGTTAGAAAGACTATCTTCGCGTGTAATGTTTACCATTCTCCTGATAGCACCTACGGAAGACCATTCATAGTAATTAATAAAGACGTCCAGAAAAACAATGAAAAGTTCAAATCCCAGTAAACACCAGAATATTCTCATAGTTACTACATCTGGTTTAAGACAAAAGTTGAGTGGTTGCTTTTGGCCCATGATAATGATTTCTATCGAGAAAAATTATGTATAAAACAACGGGAGCAGCCTTCCTGATAAGGCCGCTCCCATTTATGAAAAATCACTGTTATCAGTGCTTGTCATGATCGTGTCCGCTATGTTCATCATGACTGCTGTGATCATCATGGCTACCATGTTTATCTTTCTTCTTGCCATGACCGCTACTACCCTCACTGCTCTTGTCATCGCTACCACCTTCACTGTTGCCATCACTACTTCCATCATCATGGCTGCCGTGCTTATCTTCCTTCTTACCATGATCATGGCTGCTGTGATCATCTTTAGCAAAAACGACATTAACCGTATTAGAATACAATACACCCATTGACAACGCTAAAACTCCCATAATAATTATCCGACCAAATTTACTCCACATTTCCAAATCTCCTTATAACTATTTGTTAGAAATAAAACTACATGTATTTATCAAAGACTGTGCATATCTTTAATACATGACAGATAGGATAATGTCGCAGTAACATTAATGTCAAGATAAAAAGGTTGGAAAAGATGGCAGAATGACCTCCCCTACCGCTTGTTTAAATTGGTCTTGTAACATAATTAACGGAAATCTGCACATACCTGCGTCTTAACAACTCCACTTTTCGCAAAGGGCCAAATCAGTACTGGAACACCATTGATCCATATAGCGTCCGGAAGGTTGAACTTATAAAAGGTCCCGGTTCAGTGATGCATGGCAGTGACTCAATTGGTGGTATAGTAAACGCTATAACAAAAAGTCCTCAAAGATGCGGGGAAAACAACTTTCACCGTTGATCTCGGCTTTGGTGTGGTTGTAGTAAGAGACGTTTCTGCTATCTCCCCGGGATGCCCCATCAATTTCCCAGGTAATACTATCCGCTCAGGAAAGCAAGAATACAGGGAAAAACTTTAGAAACAAAATTATTGTGTTACTTTCCTCTCTTTCGAGAGGATTCCAGATAGATTTTTTAGAAATTTTAATCTTCTTCTGTTGTCATTTTTCCTGAGTTTCACGACTGAGTCGGA
>JANLHC010000097.1 GCA_024654465.1 Candidatus Scalindua sp. | reverse complement strand
TGCACTTTTATCTTCATGCCCTTAATAAGCTTGACGATTTCTTTCGCTTTATCCATAGGGATGCCTACCTGAAACGTAACAACCTGCCTTATGGTATTTCCCAGAGCATTCTCGGTTTTTCCAAAATCCAGTGATTTTGTCGGGATTGCTCTCTTTACAAGTTTTTCTGTTAAGATATCTGTCAAGCTTTTAAGCTTATAGTCATCATCCGCAATCAAAGTTATAGTGTCGTCTTTGTTTAAGGTGATTGTTGACTTGCTTCCTTTGAAATCGTATCTTACCGCCAGTTGTTTTTTGGCCTGATCTACCGCATTCTTAACCTCGTGCATCTCTACCTTGCATACAATATCAACTGAATGTGTGTCTGCCATATTCGTATCTCCTGAATTATATAAAGTGGTTTTTGGTTAAATAAACGGTTCTCTCTCCCAGGTGATCTATACACACGTTTTTGAGAGCTTGATGCCGCATAATACAGGAAATAGGGTATTTCGTCAAGAAGGACATAAAGCTGAGGGACGACTGGAGCGGTACACTCATGCCCTGGCAGGCGCTACCATTTGCCTCTGTGGAACAACAATTCGATTTCTTGGGTTGTAATTGTTACCGGTTGACAAATAGATGGATGATTATATAAGGTTTTGTAAGAAAAAATGTTAGATTTAAACAGGTAAAAATTGATTTTTTCAGATTTTGTGGTATTTGTAAAGGTTAGAGAGTTGTCCTTTATTTTATAGATCTTATCAAAATTTACTATCACATGGTAACTATGAGTGTGCTACCAGATCCAGGCTCTGAATTCTTGTTCCGGATATAAGTTTACAGGATTTCAGGTACCAATCGTCATAATGTCTTTAAATGAATTTGAGTTATTTCTATTATGAATACTGATCTAAATTCCAAGTATTTAATTGCAAGTGATTTTTTGAATGAATTAAGAGGAAAGATAGTTTTAGTTAAATCTGACTTTAATGTTCCTATTCATGATGGCGCTGTGGTAGATGATTACAGGATAGCTCGATCTGCGCCTTTTATTAAAAAACTATTAGTTTCTGGTGCAATCCCTTTATTAGCAACACATCTTGGAAGACCTAAGGGATATGATCAGAAATACTCTCTGGATGTTATTGTTGATTCTGTTTCAAGCAACTTAGGGCATCAAGCAGAAATAATCAGATTTGATGAAAAAAATAACAGATATCATAATGACCAGCTTAGCAGAGACTATATCCAGAAATTGATTGAAGGTGGGAAGATTTCTATACTGGATAATATCAGATTTCATCCTGATGAACAGAGGAATAAAGGAGGGTTGGCAAAAGCATTAGCCGGGATTATAGATTTAAGCATACAGAATGCTTTTGGGACAGCACATAGAACTGAAGATACTTCTAATTATATACATACTTTGGTTCCTGGTCTAGCGGGGGATTTATTGCATGTTGAAATAGAAGGACATAAAGAAATTAAAAAACCTAATTCTCCCTACACGGTGATTGTCGGTGGAGACAAAGTTAAAGATAGTCTAAACCTTGTAAGAAGGATTCTTTGGGCAGTGAAAACATCTCATCAAATTAATTCAATAAATCCGGAACTTATGACAAGTATTGGGGAAAGTCTTGTTGATTCAGTTTTAGTTGGGGGACATTTGATGAATGCATTTATTTATGCTCAGGTAGATATTGCCAATGATAGCACTTTAGTTAAACTGAAACCGGAAGCTGCAAGAAATATTCGTGGCTTGAGAAATCAAAGCTTTTTAGAGGAATACAATTTAAGAAGCAGGCAGGTTGAGGAAGAAGTTAGACTGGCAAAGGGGTTGTTAAGGCTTTATAACAATTATCAGATAGTGAATCAGTTTAAAGGAGATAGTAATTCTTTTGACGATTTTGATATTGCAGATAAAAGAAGATTAATTATTCCTGTTGATTATTCTGTATTAAGAAGTGGGAAGAAAGCCGATCTTACGCTTTTTGAGTTGAATAATGGAGATCACATTCTCGACATAGGGACACGAACTAAAAGGATTTATGATGCCATTATAAGCAGATCCAGAACAATCGTCTGGAATGGTTCAATGGGAACAGATGAGAATGAATGTAAAGAAGGGACGAGGAGTATAATAGATTCTATACATAAAAATAAGGCTGCAGTAAAGGAAAGAGGTGGAGGTACTACAAATTATATGGTTTCTGATTATGAGAGCGAGAAAGCGGAACAATTTGATTTAGGGTTTAAATCTACCGGCGGGGGAGCTACTTTGCTTGAAACGGTTTTGGATTCACCGGTAACTGTTTGCCTAAGGATGAGCTTTCAGAAATTAATCAGAGGGGGTTATGACCCAAAGTTCAGATATTTAAGAGATGCAGTATCGATAAGTTATCTGCTTGCAAAATAAGTTTAAGATGGGGCGAAAATAGATATGACAAAAAGAATAGGAATCTTAACAGGAGGGGGAGATGCTCCCGGGTTAAATCCGGCTATTAAGTACGCTACAAAAAAAGCATTAGCTTCAGGTTATGAGGTTTATGGTCTTGTAGATGGATGGAAGGGCTTGATTGAACCGGGAGTTATTGAAAAAACTGAAGATTTACATTCCGATTTACAGAATAGATTGCAGGCATCTGCAAAGGAAATGATTAAGAGAGAAGTACATGAGTTTTTCTGGAAAGATGTTGTCAAAAATGCTGGTTTGTTAATTGCTCCTTTGTCTAAAACAGATGTAAGTAAATGGGGTGAATATCCGGGTACAAATTTAGGAAGTTCAAGAACAAACCCCTTTGGTAAGAAAAATGACAAATCAAAAGTCTTATTTGAGAATATTGAAAAGCTGGGCTTAGATTACATCATTGCAATTGGCGGAGAGGATACTCTTGGTGCAGGGAATAAAGCATCTAAGTTGGGAATAAATGTTATTGGTATTCCAAAAACAATTGATGGCGATCTGCTCGGAACAGATTATACTTTAGGTTTTGAAACTGCGGTTGATGTGATAAAAGAAGCGGTAAAGAATCTTCATGGTACTGCAAAATCACATGACCAGACAACAATACTTGAGACAATGGGAAGACACTCAGGTTTGCTTGCATATGCGGGTGGAAATTCTACGAGTGTGGGTCTTGTTCTGATTCCGGAATGGTCTCCATCTTTAGATGAGATTTCTGATATTTTAATGAGAAGGAAAAAAGAAGGAGTCTCTTATGATATTATAGTTGTGTCAGAAGGGACTAAGATTAAAGAATATGAAGATTTAATATCCCGCGGTGAAAAGGACGAGTTTGGACATATACAACTTGGTGGAATTGCTGAAAGGTTAAAAACCGATCTGGAAAAGAGAACTGACCAGAAGATTAGATCAACCAGTCTGGGCTATCTGCAGAGAGGAGCAGCTCCGAATAGTTATGATGTAAGAAAAGCCAGACATTTTGGCATTGCTGCTGTTGAATTGATTGAAAAAGGGATTTCAGGTAGAATGGTCAGTTATACTGATGGCAAGATCACCCATG
>JANLHC010000094.1 GCA_024654465.1 Candidatus Scalindua sp. | reverse complement strand
AAAAGAACGTTGATCAGATCAATAACTGATTTGCTCTGGTAATAGTAGTACATTCTCCCTTCGAAAACCTTGTCGGGAATATCAATCTCCCCTATCAATGGTACAGAGAACTTCAATGGAATAGTGAGGTTTGTGCTGTATGCGCTGATCTCCAGCATCGGGGTGATTACTCCAATTATCAGGCAGGCCAGGGCAATTGTAATGACTGCTAACCCTAACGTTTTGTGCAAGTTAGCTGCGCCCCAATAAATGACGAGTACTATTATAATGAAGGCTGTGGAACCCGCAATAAAACAGTAAGAATACTTTTTTCCAACTGCATAATCCATGTCGGAATTTTTTAATTTCTCCTTCGAAGCAAGATCTCTCTCCTTCCATCCGGAACCGGTATAGATCCACTCTTCAATATTCAGCAGGCGGTCTTCGAAATTTAATACGTCGACATAATCTAGCTTATTTCTTGTATACCTTTTGCTCTGGTTATAAATAGCTTGTCCATTAAAGGCGGCGCCGATAACATACAACAGTGCAATTATGGTTAAATAATAGAGTGAGTTTTTCTTCATGTGCTTCTATTTGATAGTTGGCAACTCTTCCGGGAGCGAGTTTTTGATGATAGTACAAAATATAAACGCTGTCAATTGATGAAACATTTAATTATGGTATGATGTAACCGAGAGATGTAATACAATAATATCTAGGTAAGGCAATTATGAGATAATGAACTCGGTGAAATTTGTGTCGGTTGGCAAAATTAGAAATTTTTTATGAAATCAGCTCCACGTTCTATAGCTAATTTGTTTACCTCAAAGAAAGGTTCTTTTCTTCCTTTTAAAACGTTTTTAAGGCATGAGAGAAATATCGGAATGGAAACTAGATTTTTTACCTGGTTGTACGCCCCCAGCATAACCATGTTGGATGCGACAACATTTCCAATATCATTCGCGATTTTCGTGGCGGGAATTCTGAAAACGTCTATATTCGTTTCGTTGTCTATTTTATCAATCATAGATGAGTTTATAAAGAGCATGCTGTCTGGCTTGAGAAGATCTTTAAACTTCAGGTAAGATGGAAAGTTCATCATAATGAGCGCGTCCGCTTCTTCGATAACGGGAGAGAAGATTTCTTCATCTGAAACTGTTAGATGGTAATAAGCTGTTCCTCCCCGCACTTCAGTTCCATAAGAGGGGAAAAAGGTTACGTTTTTTCCTTCAAGCATCACGGCTTGTGCTATCAATCTGCCGAGGAGCATCATTCCCTGTCCACCCAAACCGGCTAAAATCACTTTCTCTGACATTTTATTGAGCCTTTCTAATTCTGACTTTCCCAATCTTTGAAAATACCCAGGGGGAAGGCTTTGGTCATTTCGTTGTCTATGAATTTCATAGATTCAACGGAGCTCATGCGCCAATAAACCGGACATGGGGAAAGAACTTCTATCAAGGAAAACCCCTTTTTCTGTATTTGGGTGTTAAAACCCTTTGCTATTAATTGTTTTGTTTTAATTATATTTTTTGGAGAAGTTACGGACGTCCTTGCGATAAATCGGCTTCCATCTACTACGGAGAGGAGCTCACATATCCGCAGAGGTGCTCCATCACACTGTTCACTGCGCCCTTGAGGTGTTGTTAATGTTTTTTGATTTAGCAGTGTTGTTGGCGCCATCTGCCCGTTTGTCATACCATAAACGGCATTATTTACAAAAATCACTGTGATATTTTCACTTCGGTTAGCAGTATGTATAATTTCTGATAATCCAATTGCCGCGAGGTCACCATCTCCCTGATAGGAGAAGATAATTTTATCCGGATGGACACGTTTGATACCTGTGGCAACCGCAGGTGGACGTCCATGAGCCGCTTCACACGTATCTATATCCAGATAGTTATAAGCCAGGACGGCGCAGCCCACAGGCGCTATCCCAATGGTCTTCCCCCTGATATCCTTTTCATCAATTATTTCAGCGATTAATCTCTGAATTATACCGTGTCCGCAACCGGGGCAATAATGCGTCGGAGTATCAATCATCGAATCTGGTGTTTTATATATTGCTTCCATATCGTGATTCCGTAAAAATGAAGGCGGATTTGCTTCGCCCCGTTTAGTCCACCATACGATAATTTAATTTATTTTCTGTAGGGGTAATTTATGAAATGTCACTACAGACGTCATTCGCCAAATTCTAAGTGGCGCTGGTTATCTCTTCTTTGACGGATATTATTTCGGTAATCTTCCTGATTATTTCTTTTGGAGAAGGAATGCCTCCACCTGTTCTACCGTAAAAATGTACCGGACATCTCCCAGAAACGCTTAATCTTACATCTTCTACCATTTGACCGGCACTCATTTCTACTGTAAGTATAGCCCGTACTTTTTCTGAAATCTCTTGTATTATCTGGGATGGGTACGGCCACAATGTAATAGGTCTTAATAACCCTACTTTTATATTTGGTGTTTTATTTTTCATTAATACTTCTTTACATATCCTTGCGCATGTGCCGTAAGCAACTATAACAATATCCGCATTTTCAGTATTAATTTCTTCGTAGCGTACTTCTTTGCTCTTAATCAGGCTATACTTCGCTTGTAGTTTAGCATTAAACTTTTCAAGTTCACCCCGTACCGGGTAAAAGGACTTTATTATGTTTCTTTTTTTTCCGTTTGCACCAGTAAGTGCCCAGTCTTTTTTGAATGAATTTGGTTCACACTTTTTGTTAAATACAACAGATTCCATCATCTGGCCTAATTGAGCATCACCCAGGATCATTACCGGATTTCTATATCGATCGGCCAGGTCAAACGCATCAAAAACCAAGTCAGCTGTTTCCTGTACTGAGCTTGGCGCAAGTACTATTGTGTGGTAATCCCCATGCCCACCACCCTTAACCGCTTGAAAATAGTCAGCCTGGGAAGGAGAGATATCTCCCAAACCAGGTCCCCCGCGCTGTACATTCACTATAACGCAGGGAAGTTCGCTTCCGGCCAGATAAGAAATACCTTCTTGTTTGAGGCTGATACCTGGACTCGATGAGGATGTCATTGCTCTTGCGCCTGCAGCAGCGCTTCCGTGTACCATGTTTATGGCTGCAAGTTCGCTCTCAACTTGAATAGATGTACCACCTGCTTGAGGCATCCTGATAGCCATATGCGTCAAAATTTCATTTTGCGGCGTAATTGGGTATCCATAATAAAATCGACAACCAGCCTGTATTGCAGCTTCCGCACATGCTTCATTGCCTGTTAAGAGATATTTTTTGTTCTTGTCAGTTAACGTCATAAGCTGGTTGCCCTCTCCAGTTCAATTTTTCTCTCAGGACATCATAAAAAGTCCTTGTTTGTGTGTCAATTAACTGCAGTTTTTTCTCGGCTTTTTCAATAACTACTCTATCTCCGGCTTTAACGTCAAAGTATACTTGTCCATCTACGGTTAAGCCTATTCCTTTAGATTCAGAAATTTGTTCCATTTCAATCTTCGAACTACCAGAGACGACAAGTGGACGGTTTGAAAGCGTGTGTGGGCAGATCGGAGTTATGGCAAAAGCTTCCATATCAGGAGTAACAATAGGACCACCGGCAGATAGTGAATGAGCTGTTGTTCCTGCAGGAGTCGATACGATTAGTCCATCGCAGCTGTATGTGGTAACTATTTTTTCATCTACATATAGATTAATTGAAATTAATCTTGATAAAGATGTTCTGGAAATTACAGCGTCGTTTAATCCAACGGTTTCATTAATAACTTGTTTGGAACGAATTACCTTGCATGTTAACAACATTCTTTGCGATACAACGTATTCACCAGCGCAAATTCTTTCCAGAGAATCATTAATATCTTGTAAGGTGAGTTCCGCCAGAAATCCAAATTTTCCTAAATGTACACCTATTAAGGGGATCTGTTTGCTATATAGCTTTCTGCTTGCTGACAGGATTGTACCGTCTCCGCCAAAAACGAAGGCGATATCAGCTGTTACATTCTTTAGTTCATCTTCATCAGAAATATCAATTACTGAAACATACGATTTATTACGAAACAAGGGTTCGAGCTCAGTTATTGCTTCTCTTATTTTTTTTTTGTTTATATCGCCCAGGAGTATGATTTTTTTCATATCAAATTAGAGGTCTTTTTATACTCTTCCTTTTTTTTGATACCAGTATGATCTGCCGTATTCCAGGCGGAAATAAAGTTCTTATAGATACCATCCGCATCAAGATTGAGGGTTTTTAAGATTAAATCACGAGAACCCTGTTCAATGAATCTGTCCGGGATTCCCATTTTGTGTATATTTTTTGTATTAACACCGTTATCTACCAGTAATTCCAGAATTGCCGAACCAAACCCTCCAACCTCCGCATGGTCTTCTACCGTAATAACTATTTGGTGATTCTCCACAACCTTTATTATGAGATCATTATCAAGCGGTTTGACAAACCTGGCATTTACGACGGTAATATCAATCCCCTTTTCCATGAGCATACGTGCGCATTCCAGGGATGGATATACCATTGCACCATATGCAATTATTGCCCCATCCGTGCCTTCTTTCAAGATTTCACCTTTTCCCATTTCAATAGGTTTGCAATCACTTTTAAGGCTGTCTTCCGGTATATTTGCCCTTGGATAGCGTATTGCAGCAGGTGTACTAAGCGGTACTGCCATATGTAACATTGCCTTGAATTCAGCACCATCTTTCGGTGCCATTAAAGTAATTCCCGGTAAATGTCTCAGGTAAGCGATGTCAAAGACGCCATTATGGGTTGGGCCGTCATTTCCAACAATTCCAGCTCTGTCCAACGCGAGTAAAATACCATTATTTTGTAAGCACATATCATGAAAGACCTGATCATATGCACGTTGCAGGAAAGTTGAATATATTGCTGCCACAGGTTTCATACCCGCTGATACTAATCCGTTTGCCAGTCCAATCGCATGTTGTTCGCAAATCCCCACATCAATATATCTGTCCGGAAATTTTATGCCAAATGCATCAAGGCCAGTTCCGTCCGGCATTGCGGCGGTGATTGCCACTATATCTCTGTTAGACTCAGCGAGTTCAATGATAGTATCACCAAATACTTTTGTATAACTAATCTGTTTTGGATCCTTTGGCTTTTCCTTCATTTTCCCGTTCTGCATCTGATAATTACCAGCACTGTGATAACGAGCAGGATTTTCTGAAGCGGGGTTGAAGCCTTTACCTTTTTCAGTGATTACATGAAGTAATATAGGGCCTTCTACGTTTTTAATATTATGAAATATATCGGTTAACGTCTCAATACAGTGACCATCAATTGGACCAAAGTAGTCAAAACCCAGGTCCACAAAAATCTGTCCCGGAGTGATTTCCCGTTTTAGTGCTTCAATAATATGTTCGAATGAGTGTTCCATCCGTTTACCAACGATGGGTAATGAATGTAATACATGGCGGACCTCTTTTTTGAAATCTGTGTAAAGTGGTGAGGTTCGGATTTTGTTTAAATGCTTTGCTATTGCCCCTACTGTACTGGAGATTGCCATTTTATTATCATTAAGGATTACGATCAGGTTCCTTTTTAAATGTCCGGCATGGTTGAGTGCTTCAAGTGACATTCCCGCACCAATTGCAGCGTCCCCAACAACAGCAATAACCTTTCTATCATCAATACCATTTATTTTATCGGCACAAGAAATGCCAAGAGCGGCAGAGATTGCATGCCCGCTATGACCACAAATAAATGGGTCATATTTACTCTCCTTAATATCAGGAAAACCGCTTAGCCCTTTATATTGTCTTAAAGTAGGGAATTTCTTTCTCCTTCCTGTCAGTAACTTGTGTACATACGTTTGATGTCCAACATCCCAGACTAGCTTATCCTTGAGAAAGTCGAATGAACGGTGCAGAGCAATTGTAAGCTCAACTACCCCCAGATTTGATGCCAGATGGCCAGGATTTGTAGAAACAACATCAATTATTATATCCCTAATCTCCTGCGCTAAAACTGCCAAATCTTCGTTGTTCAGTTTTTGCAAGTCCTTTGGAGAGTCAATTTTTTCTAGTATTTTTTGTGACAAGATTTTCTTTCCTAAAACTTCAATTAGTATCTTTCGCTTATTTACACTGATTGCTCTTATTCTTCAGAGGTTTTTTTCAGGTTAAATTTTTCCGTATCAGTTTCTCCGGTAGATTTTTTCAATAAGATATTAATCTTTTTTTCTGCCTTCTCTAAAGTTTGATAGCATTGTTTGTATATTTTAATACCACTTTCGTATTTTGCAAGTGTTTCATCTAAAGTCAGGTTATTTGTTTCAAGCTGTTCTACTATTTCTTCAAGTTCTTTTAATGATGTTTCAAAATCTGGTTTCTTCATAAATTAGCGCTTTTCAACAGAAAGAATTTCAGAAATAATGCTACCATTGGACAGATTTGTTTTAATCTTGTCCCCTTTACTTAAATCTATTATATCTCGAAGGGATTTATTATCTTCCAGTCTGGTGGTAATGGCATAGCCTCTTTTCAAAACGTTCAAAGGGCTCAGGCTTTCCAGCTTGCCCGCAATACCTGATAATTTTTCACGTTCAGTGTTTAACGCATGTGTTATATTTAAATTAAGTCTCTGTGCAAATTCGTCCAGCCTCTGTTGCCACCTGTTCAGCCTGTCAAATGGTTGCTTCATGGCATAGCTATTTGTAATTCTAACGAGTCTTTCCTTTGATAATCTTAACTTGCCGGTTAGGGATTGCAAGAGTCTCGCTTTATATTTTTCTATTTTTTCGATCAGTAAATCTTTTCGGGGAACAACCAGTTCTCCTGCTTCGGAGGGGGTTAGAGCCCTTTTATCTGCCACCAGATCAGCTATTGTTAAATCAATTTCGTGCCCAACTGCGGAGATAATGGGTATCCTGGAATTATATATGCTCCTTGCTACAATTTCTTCATTAAACGCCCACAGATCTTCCAGGCTGCCACCACCTCTGCCTGTTATAATTACGTCTATGTCAGTGTAATTGTTTAGTTCTGTTATCGCCTCGGCAATTTCTTGTGCTGCACCTTCTCCCTGAACCTTTACCGGATAAATGAGTATTTCAACGTTAGCAAAACGACGATCTATAATGTTTAGAATGTCTTTGATTGCTGCTCCGGTTGGCGACGTTACTATTCCAATTTTCTGAGGTATGAACGGAATGGGTTTTTTATGAGAATGGTCGAACAGGCCTTCTTTTTCCAGCTTTTCCTTCAGTTGCTGGAAAGCAAGTTGCAGCGCGCCAATCCCCTTTGGTTCTATTTTGTTAATTATGAGCTGGTACTGCCCTCGTTGTTCATAAACGGTAATTGAACCAAAAGATATTACTTCCATCCCATCTTTTAGTTCAAATTTGATTCTGCTTGCCGAATTTCTGAAAACAACCGCCTGCAATTGGGAATTTTTGTCTTTAAGTGTTAAATAGACATGTCCTGAGCTTGGTTTTCTTACATTGGATATTTCACCTAAAACGCCTATGTTAGAGAATTTGTGTTCCAGGGAAGTTCTGATTCCTCTGGTGATTTCAGAAACTGTAAAAAATTTCTCATTTATTTCTTCAGGGAAATCTTCCAATGGTTCTTGATTTGTCTTAATATTCAGAAAGCTATCAAGCATATTTATATATTATCTGTTTGTTTCAGTGAAATTAATAGAGCATTTAGTAATTATCGTTTTCAGTAACTCTTATTCTTTTTATTTTTTCTGTGTTACCGGTTCCCTTGTTTATAGTTATGACTACTCCTTCAATATGGAGGTCTTTCTCGGCTATATCATAGCGGGTTGGTACCTGGGTTACAATTGATTTTAATACACGATCAATATTTCTTCCTAATATTGATTCGTGCGGACCTGTCATGCCCAAGTCGGTGATGTATCCTGTCCCTTTAGGTAAGATCTTCTCATCGGATGTCTGTACGTGTGTGTGAGTGCCAACAACAGCGCTCACTCTACCATCCAGGTACCATCCCATGGCAATTTTCTCAGATGTTGCTTCGGCATGCATGTCTACTACAATTATGTTTGTCTGTTTTGAAAGTTCTTCAACTGCGACATCTGCCGCTCTGAACGGACAGTCTATGGGTTTCATAAAAGTTCTGCCCAAAAGATTGATTATGCCAATAATATAATCCTCTTTCGTTTTGATAGCAACGTAACCCCTGCCATGAGCCAATGGTGAGTAATTCGCCGGCCTGAGAATTCTTTGTTCTGATTGTAATGAATCATAAATTTCTTTTCTTTTCCAGACATGATCGCCCATTGTTATTGCATTTACACCATAAGAGAACAGTTTATTCGCGATATTAACGGTTATGCCTGAACCTCCCGCGGCGTTTTCTGCGTTTGCTATGCAAAAATCTATATTGTGTGCCTTAAGGAAATTTCCAAGTTTTTTTTCTAAAACCTTCCTTCCGGGCTGTCCTACTATGTCGCCAATGGCGAGGATATTTAATAGCATTTAGTAATTTGCTTAATTAAGGAAAAAATAGTATCAACAAATAGTTTTATATCCATATTTTTACTTATCAGTTTTGCAAGTGATAGAGTACTTAGGATATGCATTCTATTGCTGTGGATTTCCGCTTCTAATTATTCTATTGGGAGAGTAATTTTTGACGGAGCAGTTTTTCTACATCAGAAGGTACAAACTTAGAAATAGCACCTCCCAGGCTTACGGCTTCTTTTATGAGACTGGAATTTAAAAATGAGTATTCCTGACTCGTCATTATGAAAACAGTTTCTACATCCGTTTTTAATACACGATTTGTAAGTGCTCTTTGAAATTCATACTCAAAATCCGATACCGTCCTGATGCCTCTGAGTATTATATTAGTTTGCATTTCTTCCATGTAGTCAGTTAGCATTCCGTTAAAACAATCTACCTTGGTATTCTGAATCTCTCTGGTACTTCTTGAGAGCATATCCATTCGCTCTTTAACGGTAAATATGGGTTTTTTTAATGGGTTGTGCCCAACCGCCACGATTAGTTCGTCAAAAATTTTGCTGCCACGTTTGATTACATCAAGATGGCCATAGGTAACAGGGTCGAAAGTACCGGGGTAAACAGCTTTTTTCATAATATGTATTAAAGAGATAAAAGGTTTGTCTATTAATTTTGTTGTGGTTTCAAAGCTGGTGGAACTATAACGCCCAAAGACCTGAGAGTGGGGGTCGCAACTCCCAATCCGCGCGGCAGAATATTAAATGAAACTATATTATCATTTGTTCTGGTACCAATTTGAGCTAAGCTCATTATGAAGATCCAATCATGGAAATTTCTTGTGATATTAGCCGCAGAATATAAGCTTCGAGAACTATTGTCATCTCTCGCAGTTCTAAAAGCATATTGCTGAGAAAGGCTTGCAGACCATTTATCATTTATTGACAATGATGTTGAGAAATGAACGGTTGAACTGATATTGTTAATATACCTGTTTCCCGCTGAGAAACTCAGTTGGGGCAAAGGTGTGTATCGAAGTCCAAGATTAAAAATATCAATTCCTCCTTTCTTCAGATTAATCTCATTTCCTACTGAACTGATAGATACATTATCGGTTAAGTTTGCTTTTAAGTACCATCCTATATAGTCATCCCGTTTTCTATTCAAGCCTGCGTTACCAGGGAATAAAATTAATTCTGAGCCGAAGTCAACAACATCCACTGTTTTCTCTTTTCCTGGTTTTCCTCGTTTTGTCTGGAGTCTATTGCGTAGGCCAAGTTTGATTGATTTATAGGTATCAATTGCATCTATTCCGTCAAACTGATTCAGGTCTTCCGGGTTCTGTGTAACGATCGGTGTGAAATTAAGAGACAATTCGGGTTCAACGACATGTCTCAGTCTGTTAATATTTAGGAATTTATTATATACACTGTATGTTCGTGAGAGTTTTGCGCTGGTATTAAAGCCAATGGGAATTGCGACTCTTCCTCGTGGCGTACCATTGCCGTCATTACCCCCAGTAACAGGGTCTACATTAATACTCTCGCTATAACCGGTTAGCCGGATTCCTATGAATGGATTAAACTGTTGTTTCATGAAATGAAATGGAGCATTGATCATATTGAATGTATCGAACCTTACGGTTTTCTTCGGAGCAAACCTCGCTGATGACTTGTCAAAAACCCTTTCTGCAGTCAACAGTTCTCCACGACCCAGATAATTAGTTTCAGCTTTCAACGGGGAAATTCTGTCAAACATTCTGTTTTGATATGCCAGCCCAGTTTCAGAAGTGATATTAAGTTTGCCTCCCCACAACGGCTCTCCAATAATTCTGTATTTTAATTCTGGCAAAGATTCGTTTTTTCTACTAAGCCTTGCTGAATCGATTAAAGTATCGTATGTTCGTAATTGATGTTCTGCCAGGAATGTAACGCCTCTGTTGCCTGAGATCTTTCTTAAATAAAATAAAGTACTCCTGTCCTTTCCCTGTTTAAAATCTGACTGGAGATATTCTCTGAAGTAAGTTCTATCACTAACATCGGATATTTCTATATCTGCTATCCAGTCATCGTATTTGATAATATCAGATTCATTATCGTTAGTACCAGATTTGCCGGCAAGAATTTTAGAAAGCATCAGTCTGTTACGCCATAAAAAATGCCCTCTGTTCCCATTCTCTACTGTGACACCATTAATACCGGTTTCATCTTTATCGGTCATATAGTACGTATTCAAATATCCAGAGAAGTTTTCTTTTCTGTATTTAATATTCGTTCCCGCTCTCGGACCTTTCAACGCCATGTAATCCAGGCTCACGGTCACGTCGCTCCATTTGGCCAGGTCTTTACCAAAGCCAAAACCGTAAAGATCCCAATCGGTTGTAACAAATCGTCCAAACCTTGTCGTTGTCCCTGTATCCCATTTTTCGAGTCGTTTGGGGCTTGTTTTTAAATTAAAGTTCAAATATGGAACATACATTAATGGAACTTTTCCAATCTTAAATACATTATTTTTTGCAGTTAAAATTGAATTTCCCTCCGTTTTAATAATCCTTAACTTTGAATATTTAAATTTGTAGTGAGGGTGTCCGTAACCACAAAGAGAAAAATTTCCGTTCTTTATTTCATAGTTTCCTTTTGTATTCTTTATCTCATCACCGCTTATAAAAGCTGGCAATTTTATTTTAACGGCAGGAGGCTCTAGAACGCTTTCTATAGTACTATTAACAAAAAGCCCTTTATCGTCCTTGATGTTCTGAAAGATTTTTTCTGCTATTATTAAGTCACTTCCGCGCGTCAGGGTTACATTACCCTCAGCATATACTTCTTTATACACCTGCTTGGGTGATTTCCCTTTATCACTCTCTTCTTGTTCAAAATATAAGATTACGTTATCTGCATTTAGCGTTTCACCGCTTTTTTTAATTCTAACGTTTCCTATTGCAACGATTACACGAACGTCATTTTCCAGCCAGGTATCGATATCGTCTGCTAATATATCTACCATTTCTCCTACATCAGCAGTAGCGGTAGAAGTGCCGTCTTTATACGGTTCACCTCTTTCTTCAGCTTTGAATTTTTCAGCTTGTGCATATAATTCAGATCTTTGCTCATCTTCAAAGCTTGTTACTTGAACATCTTCAACGCTTTTTACTTGAGCATTAGTCTGTGTAGGACTAACGGATACTCCTGCAGTAGTAACTAACACCAGGTATGTCTCTTCGGAATCTTGAATATCCTCTTCCTGAAAAAGAGTTACATTGCCACTGCAATAAATCTCAAGATTTCCTTCAACAATCTGTCCTGTTTTGACCTCTTTAAACCAGATTATTATATTGTCTGCAACAATTCGGATGTCACCTTGCTCGATTTCTGCATTACCGCTTGCCTGGAAGACTCTAATTTCGTTATTTTGCCAAGTAGATATGGAGCCTGCACTTATGTGTATTGGGAAGTGAGAAATATCCTTTTTCATGCGTGCCCCCTGCGCCATGTTTCTGTTGCAGAGTATAATCAGTAATATAAGGAATATGGTAGATATGGATAATCGCATGTAAACCCTAACAAGAATTTTTAATTAAAATAGCTTTTCATTATTTGTATGGTTAATATGGATGTTATTGAAGATACATAAAGAGAAATTAAGAGTAAAAAAATTTAACTATTTGGATGCGCTGAGAAAATTTTTGACTGATTCTATGACGCAATCCTGCTCTTCCTCTGTTATTTCCGGAAAAACCGGAAGTGCCAGTGTCTCCTTTGCCGCCATTTCTGTTTCCGGCAAGTCACCTTCTTTATAGCCCAGATCTGCCAGACATTCTTGTAAATGTTGGGGAACCGGATAATACACGGCACAATCTATATTATCTGCCTTTAAGTGCTCCATAAGCCTGTCTCTCTCTTTTACTCTGATTACATATAGGTGGAAGGCGTGCTTGTTGAAGTCCATTACTTTTGGAGTTACTAAATCAAACCCTTTCATCTTTTCCGTGTAATACGAAGCCTTTTGCCTTCGTTTATCACACCAATCGTCCAGATGTCCTAGTTTCTTGATAAGGATAGATGCCTGTATTGTGTCCAATCTTCCATTAATACCTAATGCTACATGATAATTCTTCGGTTTGCCGCCATGGATCCTCAGCATATGAATCACTTCTTCAAGTTTTTCACTGTTGCATGTTACCATCCCACCGTCACCCATGCCGCCGAGATTCTTACTAGGGAAAAAAGAAAAACATCCCAAGTCACCCATTGATCCTGCTTTTTTCCCTCTATACTCAGCACCAACAGATTGAGCAGAATCCTCTATGACTCTTAAATCATGTTTCTTTGCTATTTCCAGAATGGGATCCATATCGGCACATTGTCCGTACAGATGAACGGGAATAATGGCTTTTGTTCTTTTGGTTATACTTTTTTCTATTAAATCCGGTCTAATGTTGTATGTTTCAGGGTCAATATCAGCGAAAACCGGCTTAGCACCCACATTACAAATAGATTCTACTGTCGCAAAAAACGTAAAAGGTGTTGTAATGACTTCATCACCGTCGCCAACTCCTAATGATTTGAGCGCAAGAAGCAGCGCATCAGTTCCGGAAGAAACGCCTATGGCATATTTCGTATTACAATATGATGCAAAAAGGCCCTCAAACTCTTTAACCTGAGGGCCTAATATGAATGCCTGGCTTTCAAGGACATCCTGTATTGCGGAGTTAATTTCTTCCTTTATACTGTGATATTGACGTTTTAGGTCAATTAAAGGAACTCTTGTTTTTTTACTAACAGCAGAACCCATATTAATTCCTCTTAATTATAACGCGTAGTCAAATTGATCCCAACTCTGGTAATTCGCCTGCCATTCTGTTTATCAGGCGAGCACCTGCAGGGTAGAAACAGATATACCATATAAGTCTAATATAGAGTGAAACCTCTATTTTTTCCTTCTTCTCGCACGTCTTTTTAAGATATATTTTTTTCTATTAAGCCGGTGTTTCTTCTTTCCTTCAAAACCATTTGCCATAAAAATCTTCCCCGAAATACAATAAATTAAATAATAAAAATACTTGTTTGTTATGCATCCTGATATTATGATAATATTCTAATTAATGGGACTTGGCTTGCTGAATTTTCCGTCCTTATTTCTACGCTTCTGACATGTCCCACGCTTTATCAAATCCATTTAAGTCGTTAGCATTATACTATTTGTAAATTATTTTACAAGTGATTCTTTTCTGAAATAGTTCTAATCCCCCTTTTATAAGAACTTACATAACTTTTGTCAATTTTCAGCACAAAATGACACATCGTCCTCTTGTCGGAATCGTAGTCTCGTTCTCAATCGGCATATCCACAAATTATTTAATTAACATCCCATTTATTCCTGTTTTTTATACTGCGATTACATTCGTTATTGCGTATGTTCTCTTGTTTACATTTCATCCTTGCCCAACCGGGATATTAATAAGGGCAAAAGGGAGTATTTTAGCCCTTATTATTCTTATCTTCTTGACGGGTATTGCATATCACCATCTTCGGTTTTTCTCTCATGCAGGCAATAATATATCAAACTTCATTAATACCGACAAAATTCCCGTTCGATTACAAGGCGTAGTCACCTCACCTCCAATTTCTAAATCTGTAACATCTCCTCTGTTGAATTCAATAAAATATCGTAAGGAAATATCTACTTTTCTGCTGCGAGCTGAGGCGATAGAGAACACTGCTGATAGTGGCATAAGTGGAACTTTGTCACGAAAGTGGAGAAAAATTTCAGGTACAATTATAGTAAATGTTTACCAGACCCAACAACAACAAGAAGAAGAAGAAAGCATGCTTGTAAACAAGTGGGATTCTCTTTCAGAAGAGTTAAAATATGGCGACAAGATAGAGCTTATCGGCAATTTATCGATACCTTCAACATCTCGGAATCCAGGACAGTTTGATTATCAAAATTTCCTTAAAAAACAAAGCCCACGCGTTGAGGCCATAGCAAGCGTTGTCAGCTTAAATAATATAGAGATCTTATCAGAAGGCCATGGTAGTTTTTTCTATACATTTGTCTATGGTCTGAAGAAAAAATTAAATACGGTTATTGAAAAACAGGTAAAAAAAGAAAGTATTCCTCTCGTCAGTAGTATTTTACTGGGTGATCGTGAAAAAGTGTCGGAAAACCTGATGGAGGGTTTTTTAAAGACGGGGACAATACATTTTCTGGCAATCAGCGGCTTGCATGTTGGTATTCTGGTTGTCACTTTACACTGTTTATTAAGGTTGATACGGCTTAATACAAGATACCTGGCAATAATTATCATACTAATTGTATTTATTTATGCGGCCATTACCGGAATGAAAGCTCCAATTATTCGAGCGGGTATTATGGTGGCAATGTATTATGGCGCGTTTATCATTAACAGGCGTTGGGACTTACCGAATAGCATTGCGGCAGCGGTATTCATTATTCTTTTGATAAATCCTTCCGATCTGTCCAACGTTGGCTTTCAACTTTCGGTGCTTGCTGTGCTCGGGATAATATACACTTCAAGCAGGTTAGAAAACTTTTTCTGGAAATCATCCCTTCTGGTAGAAAAACTCCAGGCGAAAGAAGAGAGAAGCGAGATATGGCTTCAATTCAAAGTCTATTGCAGAAAGACATTTTGTGTATCCCTGGGTGCCTGGATTGCGGTGATGCCACTCATCGCGTACTGTTTTCACATCGTAACCCCTCTCACCGTTTTCTTGAATATTATAATATTTCCGCTGGTATGGTTTATATTGGTTGGTGGTTTTATCGTCTTAATAACAGGACTTATATCTCCTATTCTGGCGGCACCATTTGCATGGCTGGTTTCATATTCCGGAGTAACGTTGGAAAATATGGTTCTCCTTTTCTCAAATAATTTCCAGACCTTCTTTTATACATCAACACCTTTTTGGCTATGGATTGTTATCTATTATCTGATAGTCATGTTTTTCATACTAAGGGAGAGATTTAAGATCAAGCTGGCTCATACGATAATTGCAACCCTGGCGATTTTAAATATTTTTGTGTTTTCCGGTTTACCTGGCAGGAGTCAGGATTGTCTCAAACTGACATGTTTTGATATGAGGCATGGAGCCTCTTTTTTTATACAATTTTCTAATGGCAAAAACATGCTCTATGATTCAGGTACAAAGGGCAATTATGATGTTGGAAAATTTGTTGTGGCTCCTTTTCTACGGCAGCAGGGGATCAAAAAGATAGATACTGTTATTATATCTCATGAGCACGATGATCATTGCAATGGCATACCCTCCATTATCGGCAGGTTTAATGCTGGCAATGTTTTTGTAAATAAATTTTTCTTACAATCCGGAAATAGAGTTGAGTTGTTAAGGATGTTTGCAGAAGAAAAAATAAAGACAGGTTTATTGGCAAATGGGCTTGAAATTAAAGGCTACAAACCTGCAAATATTAAGGTACTCAACCCTCCGGATAAGGACGTTTTGCAAAAGGAAGGTATTCTGGTAGATAACATATCAACAAATGATTCATCCAATGTGCTGCTTATTGAATATATGGGTTACAGGATACTATTGTGTGGTGACATAGGTGAAAGGGGGATTGAAATGCTTTTGTCAGAAAATGGCAGCACTGATGTAGACGTATCGGCAGACATAATACAGGTCCCTCATCATGGTGGCTTTATAATGAATACAGGGGATTTGGTTAAAAGCGTGAAGCCCGGACACGCTATAATAAGCGGGCTCGTGAAGGATATTTCAGCATCTACAATTGAGGACTATCAAAAGCA
>JANLHC010000225.1 GCA_024654465.1 Candidatus Scalindua sp. | reverse complement strand
TCTACAAAACGTTCTGAGAAGCGGTCCAAGGCTATATATACAAGCTTCTTTATCGGGTGTACATCAAAGCCACCTACCGGCATTTGTACTGTTGAGATGGTAAAGGGAGCCCTAGCCAACTTTGAAGCCACTCTGGCAAAAAAATCAGCACGGGCCCCCTGGCTGTGCACAATATCTACACTCTCTTTTCTTATCAAACTCGACAACTGCATGATCACGCCGGGATTAAATCTGTTCCTCATATCAATAGATTTAATCTGTACCTCGCTTCCTTTAATTTTTTCAATAAATGCTCCTGTCGGTAAACAGGCTACAATAATTTTATATTTTTTACCGGACAACCTATTGATTATCTGTGCGAAGACCCTCTCGCCACCACCAAATTCCATATTGTCAAATACATAAAGGAGATTATATTTCACAGAGATTACGCCTCACAGTACACAATATTAAATAAATAGAGTGATTTTGTATTGTTATAATAGATTAAACAAAATCAGTAGTGTCCGGTTAGGTTTTGCACATTAAATTAAGCTGCCTCCGGCAGCGACTTTTCGCCACTAAGGCACCAAGCCACAAAGAAAAACTTAGTGTCTTAGTGTCTTAGTGTCTTAGTGTCTTAGTGTCTTAGTGACTTAGTGACTTTGTGGCAACTTTGAAATTCCTAAACATTAAATTATTGTTCCAAAGCCTAGCCGGATACTACTGGAACAAATCCATGAATTTATATGGCGGATATTTTATTTTATGATTTAGTAACAGGTCAAACAATAATAATGGAGAAGCGTCATTTAAAACAATTAAATCTATATTCTCTTGGTTTCCTGGCTTCCTTATCATTGTTTTTATTTTTATTCCCTGACGTTTTCATAAGAAATTAGTATTAATAGCAATAAAAGAAACAGCGTTCTCAACTATAAGGAGGCCAGGAATGCAGGAAAAAAGCAACAAAATAATTTAGTCAGCCAAACCGTGTGGTCTGGTTATCGTTATAAAATTTATTTAAGGTACTATCTTTCTCAATTTATAAATATCCTTGCCAGAATGCATACGGGGACAACATGTTGGTCGTTTAAGCGCCTAATGTTACTCGATTTCACAAATCAACTTTACCTACACGATTTATGATTGCGTGCCTGGCTGCTTTGAACATCACTAACCACTCTTCCAATCTAATACCTTTATGAAATCGGATAGAATCCAATAACATTTTTGGTACCCAAAAAATTGTGTACAAAGGGAAACAAATCATTTTTTGAAGTAGTGAAGCATTCTTGCGAATAACCAGCAATTTATTACGGTAAAGATAGTAAATTCGTTCCAGGGTTTTTGTCCCTCCCCTTGCCACATTATGCCTGACGATTACACTGGGTTCATAAAAAGTTTTGTATCCTCTTTTCTTCGCTTTCAGGCAGAAATCAACTTCCCCATGAGAAGTATAGTAATCTCTGTCAAACCCCTTCAAATCTGAAATAACCTCCTTCTTTATAAGCATACAACATCCGATCACAAAGTCACATTCAGTCAGACTGCTGGTATTATTGTCAGTAAACCGTCCAACCCAGAGATTTGCAAATCCTGCTCCATGGGCAGTCTCATCCTGTTTCGATTCGTATACCGTTCTTGGACCGATGATTGCCGCATCAGGATGGCTTTGCAGAGTTCTTATCAAAACAGCTAAACTCTCTTTTGGCAAGAATACATCATCATCAATGCTCAAAACATAATCTGCTTCAGGATCAATGCATTTGAACAGTTCATCCCTGGATGTGTATACGCCAAGATTTTCCTTACTCTGTACTAAATCCAGCTTTCTCCAGTCTTCTTTTTCCATTTCCCTGAAGAGTTTGGTAACTTCTGTTTGAGTTCCGTCTGATGAGCCATTATCCCATACAATAATTTCCATATATTTTGTTGGGTAATCGAGTCTTCGAAGAAAATGAAGACACTTGATCAAATCTTCTCTCATGTTCAGTGTTGGTAGCACTATAGAGATTAAAGGCGGTTCTGTTCTTTTTTTTGATATCAT
>JANLHC010000091.1 GCA_024654465.1 Candidatus Scalindua sp. | reverse complement strand
GACTCTTTGCCTCAACTCTTCTGCACTTTTTAACATCTTTGCCTGTCGCTCCTTAATTGACAATGGATCTAATTCAACTAAATTATAACTTAAAACTTGTTCATCTTTGATTTCGAATGGCCATAATATTTCGGAGAAAAAATCCAGAGGAAATATTTCGTAAACGGGCGCCTTGATTTTTTCAAATGCTATTGTTCGTTCATGGGTAAGTACGCCATCCTCATCCTTCCTCTCTATCATTATTTTCCTGGTGCCATAAAACGTAAATGGTGTTGTAACAGGGCTTTCTCCAATAAGCTTATTATCAACATATACCAAAGCATTACTGGGATTTGTTTTAACGGTTATTGACCTGGTTACACAACCGGAAAAAACAAAAACAGTAGCAACGATGATCAGGAAGTGGAAGGATCGTATCGTTTTTATCATGACAATGTTTACTCTATAAACTACAAGTTAAAAATATTCTATAAATTTTGGTTTGTTTTTCAGGCATCCAAATCTCTTACCCGTATGGCGTATTGAGAGAAACGAATTCACCCTACACCTTATAAGAAACTATCCCCTTTTTCTATCACGAGGATAGAACAATGAAGTTTCAGGCACAGTATAGGAATGTAAATCATGGACTGACCCTTCCCCCTGAGCGGAAAGTGATCTGGCTTCAAAAGCAAGAGTGCCATCATAAATCCCGTTATGCAGATCTTTTATTGTCTTGTAACCAATAGTTTGCATTGCATGCAATAAACTTTTAATAATATACTCACCAAAATGAGCAACTGAGCCTTTATCAACTACCGTACCCGACACACCCTGAGCAATTTTAATTTTATCATCACCTGCATAATATCTCTTATCGCCACCTTTGTCCATTGCCTCTAAAGATGCCATACCCCTATATTTTTTCAACCTGACACCGCCCTCATAATAGTAGTCACCCGGGGCCTCATTCGTACCGGCAAGCAATGCGCCAAGCATTACGCTACTTGCCCCTAATGAGAGCGCCTTGACTATGTACCCTATGTTAGCAACCCCTCCGTCCGCAATTACCGGTATTCCCGCATACTCCCTCGCAAACTTTGCACAGTGGTAAACAGCAGATCCCTGAGCCCTTCCGACTGCCATGGTATCCTGTGTAATGCAGATAGAACCCGCCCCCATACCTATACGAAGGGCATCGACACCCTTATCAATAAGCGATTTACATTGTTTGGCAGTTACAACATTTCCACCGATAACCTCTGCTTCCGGATAATTTTTCTTTATATACTCTATCATATGGTGCTGGTAAATTGAATCGCCCTGGGAAGCGTCAATCACTATCACATCCACCCCGGCATCTACTAATTCTTTCAGCCTTTCCTTGTCTTCATCTCGTGTTGAAATTGCTGCTCCGACCAATAACTGTTTTTCTTTATTCTTTGAAGCCAAAGGAAAATCCTTATTTTTTAATAAATCTGATCTGCTCATTAAGGACACCAGACGGCCGTCTTTATCCACTAAAGGCAGCTTACCTTTTTTTGAATCCTTAAGTATTCTATTCCCTTCCGCAAGGGAAATACCTGCGGTTGCCGTAATAAGCCGGCTAACCATAACTTCTCGTAATTTCTTTGTTCTATCTAATTCAAAATCTATATCTCTCCGCGTAACGATACCTATTAATTTAGTTTTTAATGTCCCGTCTTCGGTTATTGGAATACCGGAAAATCCGT
>JANLHC010000044.1 GCA_024654465.1 Candidatus Scalindua sp. | reverse complement strand
CTTATTCATTGATTTAAACACTCTTTTAGATAAAGTAGCGGTAGGTAGTACAGATGGGCCATCAACATATTCTTCAGTAATAATTACTATGTAGGCATTGTAAATGTCACCAAACATCCGTACTGTCTTTCTCGCATGCTCTAGTTCCATATTCATTACCGAATTAGAAAATAGGTCAGTTTCCACGATCTTTCATTTTAACAAAATAGTCTATAAGGTGCCCAGCGATTTGTTCAATTGTACCAATGATATTTATGAAAGTTACAAATTTTTGTTTTTAATAACCATCATTTTTGTTCGTGTCATCTCTTCCATAGAATAGGGAATGCCTCCCATACCAATGCCTGATTCGTCTCGACCACCAAAGGGCATCCAATCAACTCTAAATGCAGTATGGTCGTTGACCATGACTGCTGTAGCATTTAGCTTTTTAACTATCTCCAAACTGGCGTCTAAATTATTAGTAAAAACGGAGGCTTGAAAAGCATAAGGCAAAGCATTTGCCTGTTTGATTGCCGTATTTCTGTCTGTATAACCATAGAGGCAAACCACCGGTCCAAATACTTCCTGAGTTGAAATTTTCGTATCTTCCGGTGGATTCAAAAGAACTGTCGGAGCATAATAGAAATCCGATAGTCGCCGGCCTCCACATAGTAAAACTGCTCCTTTTTCAACAGCTTCATTGACCCATTCTTCAACCCGATCAACTTCTCCGGGCACAATGAGGGGGCCAACTTCTGTTTTTTCATCCAGGGGATCACCTACTATAAGTTCTATTGCCATAGCTGCCAACCTTTGAGCCACATCGTCACAAATTTTTTCATGAACAAAGACACGTTGTACAGAAACACATACCTGACCTGCATGATAGAATCCACCCTTAAGCAGAGCCGGTAACATCTCGTCTATATCTGCATCGGGTTCTACAATGACGGGAGCAACACCACCATGCTCCAGAGCACAACGTGTACCTGGTGATAGCTTTGAGCGTAAATGCCAGCCAACTTTGGCAGAGCCAATGAAAGAGAAGTAATTAATTCGTGAATCCATGACTAACTTTTGATTAAGTTCCACATCTCCAATAAAAGCGGTACACCAGCCTTCAGGCAGACCAGCCTCTTTTAAGATATCCATGAACGCGAAACAGGAGAGAGGAGTGGCTTTAGCAGGTTTAACAATAACAGGCGAACCCACGGCAATTGCCGGAACAGTCTGGTGAATAATTAAATTCAGAGGATGATTAAAAGCACTCACCGAAGCGACTACACCAATGGGCTCTCTCATAGTATAAGCCAGGCGTTGAGAAGAAGAGCGCGTATGCCCCATAGGGATTTGCTCACCTTTTATATGGGCAATCTGTTCTATTGCCAGTTTAACTCCGTTAACCGCTCTTAAAACTTCTACTTTAGAATCTTGATAGGGTTTACCACCTTCTTGAGCAGCAATTTTAGTCAACTTATCAATCTGCTCAGTCATAATCTGAGCAACTCTTTCTAAAATTTCTATCCGTTCATAAGCCGGCAGCCAGTGTTCAGTGTTTAAAAACAGCCTCTGAGCTTTACTTAAAATACTTTCCAGAGCTTGAGCATTCATCAGAGGTACTTCCTGAATTAAGCTCTGGTCATGAGGTCTATTTACCTTGATAACTGTCAATTTATTAATCCTTTTCGTTCCTGACTATAAAATACAGGTTTTTTCTTTGAGTAATACGTTCAATATACTGTGGTTTAAAGAGTAGTCAACGGCTAAATCAATCACTTGAACGCCACGAGTATTCATTGTTTTTTCCAGTATATCGGAAAAGTCTTGTACGCTATCAGGGCGGTAGCCAATAGCGCCATAACTTTCAGCATACTTAACAAAATCAGGGTTATTATAATCTAAACCAAAATTATCAAAACCCAAACCTTCCTGTTTCCATTTGATCATACCATAACCGCCATCATTCAGAATAATTACCGTCAGATCTAAACCCAGCCTGACAGCTGTTTCCAGCTCTTGAGAGTTCATCATAAAACCACCATCTCCACAGACAGCAATCACCTTTTTATCAGGTTCTACAATTTTAGCAGCTATAGCGGACGCCAATCCCGCTCCCATTGCTGCCAAAGCGTTGTCTAAAAGGAGAGTATTTGGCTTATAACAGCGATAGTTTCTGGCAAACCAGATTTTATAAACACCATTATCTAAGGTGACAATACCATCTTCAGGAGTATGTTTTCTGACGAGGTACACAACTCTTTGGGGGAGTATTGGAAAGCGATTATCCTCAAAATATTTTGATAAGTGCTCCTTCACATTCTCTTGAATACGCTTAAAATAAGAAAAATCCCAGTTGGCGTTCTTTTCCTTAAGATGACGAGCAAGATGCTCTACGGAGGTGGCGATGTCCCCAACGACAATAAGTTGAGGAAAATAAACATCGTCTACATGGGCCGGAAAAAAGTTAACATGAATGACTTTCTGGCGATCAGTCATAAAAAAGGGCGGTTTTTCTATCACATCATGACCAATGTTAATAATCAAATCAGCCCGACTGATTGCGCAGTGTAAAAAATCATTATCTGATAATGCTGCTGTCCCCAGGCATTGAGGATGCCTTGCATCAACAACCCCTTTACCCATTTGAGTAGTAAAATAGGGAATTTGAGTTGTTTCAATTAATTTCCGAAGGGCCTTGCTCGTTCGCTTTCGATTGGCTCCCGCACCTATCAGGATCAAAGGCATCTTTGCTTCTTCGATCATCCGGACGGCTTTAGTAATATCCAGGTCATCCGCGTCAGGTCTCCGGTAGCCGACCACCTCAAATATACGTTCCTCACACTCTTCAGCAGCAATATCTTCCGGCAGTTCCAGGTGCACGGCTCCCGGGCGCTCTTCCTGGGCTATCCTGAAGGCTTCTCTCGCCATAGACGGAATACTATTACCATTAACGATTTGCCGACTATATTTGGTAATAGGACGCATCATATCGACAGTATCAATAATTTGGAATCGACCTTGTTTGCTTTTCTTTATGGGCTTTTGGCCTGTGATCATGAGCATGGGCATAGCGCCTAAGTTGGCATAAGCAGCCGGGGTCACTAAATTGGTAGCGCCGGGCCCTAATGTGGCAAGACAGACTCCCGGTTTGCCTGTTAAGCGGCCGACGGTAGCTGCCATAAAACCAGCACCCTGCTCATGACGGGTTAAAATCAACTTTATTTTAGAGTCTTTAAGGGAGTTTAAAAAA
>JANLHC010000043.1 GCA_024654465.1 Candidatus Scalindua sp. | reverse complement strand
CTCTTTGGAAACAGAAAACAGCTGCTCAGAAAGTTCCAAAGGCAGGATAATCTCTCTGGTCTTTTTAAGACCCAGAAAATCCTGATAAAACTTCAGCGCCTGCTCTTCACTCTTATTAATTATGCCAACGTGATTTAATTGCATGGGGTATTCTAACTATTAACAACCTGATATGCAAGCCTAAGGTTTAGGGCAAAGCGGGGATGTGGATGCAACAAAGATATACATGATCGATTGAATCATTTGTTAAGTGACGAGATGAGACTCTTGCTACTCTTGCTTTTGTTAATGCTTTTTTGCTTTTAGCATTTTCTCAACTACTTTTCTCTCCAAAGCTCTCATTTGAGGCAGAAAATCATTCAATCCCTTTTTCGTCATAACGAAAATTACTGAATTCTTAGGCTCATCCATAAGATGGTAGTTATAAACAAGTTTTGATGATTCTACTTTTCTCAAATCAGTCTTATTTTCTTCATTAATATCAAGCTCATATAGACTATCATTAATTAGTAAAATTGGTATATAGAGGAAATGTCTAAAATAATCATCCTTATAATTCTCAATTTCTTCGTCTTCACCACTGTCGTTATTCCATCTATTAACGGCTTCATCACAATACTGTGTGATTTTGGCAATTCCTGAATACAAGTTTTCCGGATGAAATGCCATCAATTCATCCTTGTTTCCTTTTTTCTTTTGAAACGAACAATACTGAGTATACAAATATTCCTCATCCCGCAATAACTCCTCATAAAACCCTTCATAAAAGCTATATTCTATCCCGTCAGGGATTGTTAAAATTTCTTTCAATCCTTCCCATACTTGTGTATTTGGAGAGAATTCCATTTTAGTTAAAAGCACTAATGGGAAAAAATTATTCTTGATTTCAAAAACAAAATAAATTTTTGCACAAGTTTTATTATTGGCTGTTTTTTCGTCATACTCATAATATTCAGCCACCAAATCAATTTCCCTGCTTTTTTTAGTTAAGGGGTTTAAAATTGATTGATTAGATTCTATAAAATATCCTTGGGATGCAAGAGTTTTTGTTATTTCTGATTCAAGTAAATAACCTGACCTTTTTATGGCCTGCATGATCTCTTGAGTTGATATTTCAGGTCTATTCATTGATTTTTGCCTTATCTATTATTTTAAGCAAGTCGCTTGCAACAACAATTCTGTCAAATGCAGATATAAAATCCATTTCAATATCTCTATGAGAGCAAGGGTTTTTATAATATCCGAAGGCTCCTGCAATATAATTAGCAAATGCCTCTCGTTCTGCAATAGGTAATTTATAATCTGTCAATTTTCCATTTTCTGGATTAAAAGCCCTTCGGATTAATTTAACCCCTATTTCTTCTGAGTCAGCGCTGATTTTCTCTCTGATATCTATTTCTATGGTCTTAAATGCTTGAAATACTGCACTTTCAAATTCACCACTTTGTAATAAAGAAAAACTCTTGTCAATGATCTTTGAATGCACATAAGTTGTAGGTAGTAGCGTATACTCTCTTATTACTCTGTTAAATTCACGTTCTAAGAATCTAACACCTTTTCTCGTAGGAAAAAATTTAGATTCTCCTTCATCATCATAGCCCCTTTGATATTGCCTAATATCAATATGTGTTTCGGAGCTGGCTTTATACTTAACCCTTGTAAATCTAACAGGTTGATAGCTGCCTGGCTTAGCTTCACCAATAATTTTTTGATACTCAATTTTTGCTTCTACTTCATTATTCATTTGTTGGTCTCCTTCGACAAAGGTGCTCCCATAGCCAAACCAGACTATTGGCAAATATTATCTGTGAATAATAAAAACAACCCGAGTCCGACAAATTTACTGGTTAGTCAACTTTGGTGGAATGCCCTTGACAGAACTCTTCGCCTGTGCTTCTAGTAAATATAAATGGTGCACTATAGACTCCATTAAATCTAGAGCAAATATAACTTGATCTGCCTTAGGAATATACCCTCTATGTATAGATGCGTGGCCTAGTTCGAGAGCGTCCTTAAAGATTACCAATTGCGTTTTAGAAATATAGCCTTCTTCTAAGAACTTATTTAGATTCTTACTGAATGTACCTTGATCTCCCAACTTGTCTATCATGACTGACTCTAATACTGCCCTTACGCCCATAGCAGCTAAACTTGGCGCATCATTTTGTAGCGCTGAGTAAATTTCCTTAAGAAGCTTTGTTATATGCCATTCATTATCAAGGCTTCCTAACCATGTTGGCGTCTTTCTGAAAATCGCCGATGGATAGTAGCGTTTATTTACTATTGGGTTTCCGGTGTCATCTGTATCTTCACTGAACCAATCTTCATGTTTTATTTTGACACTATTACAACCTCGACATTTTAATACCGTGAAGATATCAGCCCAACAGATCTCAAATTGGCTTTTTATTACTTCACTATCGCTTTTTGTGAATTTGTAAACAACGTCATGATTCACGCCAGGCCCACAGTGGTTACAATGATCTTGCACAATGTCGCTCAATTATTATCTCACTTTAAGAGGTTCAGGATCAAACCTGACCTATTGAGCCTCCGCATAAACTCGAACGAAAAGCGTTCAGCACAAAATATTTCTCAATCGTATGTCAGATTTAAGTCAAAAGAAAACAGAAAAAAGTAGTACAGCAAAACCCGGGGTCAGACCTTGAAAGCAGAATATGCCTTCACTACTCATATCAATTCTAACGGTCTCCTTTTTGTCATGCTTTAGCAAGGTTCGTCCGGGGAGGTTCGTCCGGGGTCGGACCAAGCTAACATGTTGTTTCAATGACACTTAACTCCTAAATATAGGTGTTTTTAACCCTTAAAAGGCCCTTTTTGGGGCCAAAATGGACATTATAAGGTGCTACGTCCTCATGCAGAACTATTGCCTGTCCTGCTCTTCAATACATCGGCCCCGCATTTTTTTTCTGTAAAACCGCAAGAAGAAAGATATTACTTGTAGGCATCTTTAACCAGTTGTCTTGGCCAAAGAATGTTGGTCAATAGCCTGACGAAGGTATGTCTTTATAAGGGCTTGCCGGCTCACATTTCACTCCCGAGCAAAATCATCAAGCTCCTGAAGCATTTCTACTGTAAAGTCAACATTAACTCTTTGAAGAGGTCGTCTCATCTTTCCTTTATTTGTGGAATATTTAGAAACACTTTTCTCCTTGTCAGCCAAATCAGCTATTCCATCAGCGCTCATTATTTTTTTATCTGCTTTTTTCATAGAGCTTTTCCTCCTGAGCAGTTGATTTCCATAAAGTTACAAGGTGGTAATACTCTCCTTGCTTATCTTCTCTCATCTCATAAATGAGTGAATAGAGTTTTCCTTTCACCCAACCTATAACTCTATATTGTTCAGGAACATCAGATCTAACGTCTTCATAATAGGGATATTCCCATATTTCCTTAGCCTCCTCAAATCCAATTTTACGTTTTGGATTCTCGGACAGCCTGTTGAAAGCAGAAAGCGTTATTTATCACCCGCCAAAAAGCTCGTCGGGCAGGTTAGTCACTTTTCAATTTATTCAAAAAAAACATTTACCCCCCAGTTAAATGGTAGTTGAATTTAACGGGGCAGGCACTGATGGACACCGATACACACG
>JANLHC010000071.1 GCA_024654465.1 Candidatus Scalindua sp. | reverse complement strand
AACGCACTCATCAAAACGCAAGATCTTTAGTAAGAACGATATCAACTTTCTCCATTCCGCATCAAATCTTCTAGCCAATACAATAGCTCATAAAAAAGCGAAAGAGCTACTGATTGAAAAATCTAAAGAAGTAGAGAAAATCAATAAAGAACTAAACGATTTTGTTTATACTGTTTCTCATGATTTAAAAGAGCCGTTATTTTCAATTAATGGTTATGTCACACGGTTATACGAAACCTATCAGGACACATACGATGAGAAAGGCAGGAGATTCTCAAACAGGATAAAGGCAAACATAGACATAATGTCAAACAGAATTCAAGAAATTCTAGAAGTCGCCAAGGTTGGCATGATAACATACGATTTTAAAGAGAATGCCAGTGACAATCTTGTGAAGAATGTATTAGAAACGTTAAAAGACAAGATAGAGTCTAACAATATTCATATATCAATCAGTGGTAACCTTCCTATAATTTTGTGTGATGAAAAAAGAATAAGAGATGTATTTTACAATTTAGTTACTAACGCCATCAAATTCATGGGCGACGACAAACAGAGGCAAATCACAATTGGGTGCGATAAAAGTGAAGGTTATTATAAGTTTTTTGTTGAAGATACCGGGATAGGTATTCGAAAAGAGTACCAGGAGAATGTTTTCAAGATATTCACCAGACTTCAGCAAATAGAAACAGAAGGTACGGGTGTTGGTCTGATAATCGTCAAGAAAATCGTAGAGTTACACAAGGGGAAAATATGGATAGAGAGTCCTATCGCCAGAGGGAAAGGAACACGATTCTGTTTTACTATACCAAATGGCCAGACAATAGCCTCAATTTGAAAACGCGACTAATACCTAAATTTAACGATTTAAGTAGCCGCATCCTTTAGGTTGCGCAACTTACGTGAAATCCACATGCACCCATCGGATGAGAGTGAACGCAGGTTAAAGCCTGCGGCTACTACAGTATAGGAAATAAAATCGCTCAATTTAGGTAATAAATGATTCAGAAACTTTTGCGGTCACGATTAACGTGTAAATAAAGCATTCTAAGTGTTAATGAAATTTGAATAATTTAATTATCATACGGATTAATGTCACTAAGATCAAAATTCCGCATATTGGATTTTTTATCGTCGTCCGCATCAATACTCGAATACTCAAGGGAATCAAATCTATAACCATCCCTGTCAATATTACTTCCTTCATACCGTTCTTCATCTTCCTTGCATTTAATACAAAGACTTACAAAAGGTATGGCCATTAAGCGCTCTTTATTTATACTCTTACCACAGTTTTCACAGTTACCGTACTTACCGTTCTTAATTTTATTTAAAGCATAGTCTATTTGCTCAATTTCTTTAGCTTCGCCTTGAGCAATAGACATAACACTTTCATCATCTATCATGTTAGACGCCATATCTGCGGTATCTGAAAGCCTGTCTGTTCCAGAATTCTTAAAATCCTTTAGCCTCTGCTTTACCTCTCCTAAAAGGTATTGCCTTCTATCTTTAAGACGTTCCATTAATTGATTTATGAATTTTTTGCTCATTTTAGATTTTCCTAATAAACATTAAAAAGAATATAATATTGTAGCAGAAACGCAAACTATATGCCGTTGCTACCAGATTTGCTGAGATTATACAAAAACTAAAATTGTTTTCAACTTTTAAATCGAAATAGAGATATCAATTTAATGTAATAACCAGAATAAATGGCTAAATGTTTCTTCAATTCCTGAATTTCAGAATAAAAAACTGAATATTTCCTAATAATTATTCATAATTGAGTATATACGCCCAGATTACTAATGATTATCTATACTGATATTGAAAAATTATAACCAATTTGTATTTAATTTTTCTTTGAAAATCAAGTAAAGTATAGTGTAAAACGAAAAAAAATCTTGAAATATTTTCGCTCATGTGGTTAATAACTGGCACTTTAAAGTCTATTTTTTATCATTCCACTTAATATCTAAACAAATATGAGCAGATTAATAGCAATAATCGATGACGAGCCGGACATTGTAGAGTTGGTGTCAATTCATCTTAAGAAGGCAATGTTTAAGGTCAGGGAATTCTCTGATGCAGAAGGTTTATATAGATTTCTTGGCATGTCTGATGGACATTGTCAGGATGGCGGGCAAATACCAGATCTTATTATTTTGGATTTGATGCTACCAGATGCCGATGGCATTGAAATATGTAAAAACCTGAAAAAGAGAAACGATTATTCATCCATACCTATCATAATGCTTACGGCAAAGGGAGAAGAAACAGACAAGATCCTTGGATTAGAATTTGGTGCTGATGACTATGTGACTAAGCCATTCTCGCCAAGAGAGTTGGTTGCCAGGGTAAAAGCCGTGTTAAGAAGACGTCAGAAAATAGATGAATCCGGAAAATTTAATATCGGTGGAATCTTAATCATAGACATTGAGAAGCATGAAGTTGCAAGTGAAGGACAAAAGGTAGAATTAACTTCTACCGAATTCAGAATATTAAAACTTTTTATCTCAAACAAAAACAAAGTATTTTCAAGGTATGATATTTTAGACCATCTATGGGGAGACGAAAAGATTGTTTTAGACAGAACTATAGATGTACATATCAAAAATTTAAGAGAAAAGCTGGGTAAAGCCGGTCAGCTCATAAAGAATATTAGAGGCATAGGATATAAACTGGAAGAATGAAAAATTCAATATTTGTAAAAATATTTGGTGGGTATCTGCTTATCGTCATCGTAATTCTTGCCATAGCATTCCCACTATCCTTTAGAGCAATAAGACATCATCATATAGACACATTAACCAATAATCTGAAAAATTTCTGCATCACGTTAAAACTGAAAATATCCCCACTTTTAGAAAACAACCAAATTGAAGAACTAGACACTCTTATAAAAGAGTTGGGAAAGCTGACAAATACAAGGATCACGATCATAAACCCTGGAGGAGGAGTTGTTGCTGATTCTGAAAAGGATCCAAAGTTAATGGAGAGCCATAAGAGCAGGATCGAGATAATACAGGCCATTAAATACGGTTTTGGAACGTCGTTGAGATACAGCGCATCGGTAAAAGAAGATATGTTATACGTAGCAGTGCCGATTGAAAAAGATGGTAAAGTCTACGGAGTTTTAAGGGCAAGTCTTTTTTTGAAAGAAATAAATACACTGCTCAATAATTTAAAAATGAACATTATAAAGATTGCAGTAATTATTGTCATAATTTTATTAATAGGCGCTTTTCTGTTTTCCCGTAATTTTTCAAGACCTCTTAACGAATTAGCTATCGCTTCCGGCAGAGTGGCTAAAGGGGATTTCAGCACAAAGGTGGTCATTAAAAGTAGAAGTGAAATAAGAGATCTGGCAGATAGTTTTAATTATATGACAGATCAGATTAATACATTATTTACACAACTGTCCCATCAGAAAGAAGAACTTGACAGCATAATATCATCCATTAATGAAGGGCTATGTGTAATAGATAAGGAAGGGGTTATTTCAATAAGTAACGAGAGCTTTAGAAATACTGTCCAAAATAACTCTGTAAAAGGAAAGTTATACTGGGAAGTATTAAGAAAAACCAGATTTGATGAATTAATAAAAAAAGTAAGAAGTGAGCAAAACAGCATAGTTGATGAAATAGAATTAAACAGCAGAATATTTTTATGTAGCGCTACTTTCTGCTCTAACAAGGAAGACATAGTGGTAACCCTGCATGATATAACAAAGATCAAGAACCTGGAAAAAACAAAAAAGGATTTTGTCACTAATGTTTCTCATGAGTTACGCACACCGCTTACGGCAATAAAAGGGTTTGTAGAAACCCTTCAAGACACAAACAATGATGACGAAAACTACCATTACCTGAATATCATTAATAGACATACTGACAGGGTCATAAGAATTGTTAATGATTTACTATTACTATCAAAGCTTGAAGGGACGTCAGACAGTCTGGAATGGGAAAAAGTAAATCTAAAGGACTTAATAGAAAACATTTTAAAAATATTTGAACATAGTTTAAAAGAAAAGAATCTTGTTCTAAAATTTAATGCAGATAATAATTTGCCTATTATCAAAGCTGATCCTTTTAAACTGGAGCAGGTATTTATTAACTTGATTGATAACGCCATTAAATATACGGAAAGAGGAGAAGTTGTTATAACCTTAAGCCATAATAATGATACGGTGATAATTGAAATAGAGGATACGGGAATATGTATTCCGCGGGAGCATTTATCCCGAATATTCGAACGATTTTATGTGGTAGACTCATCAAGGTCTAGAAAACTGGGAGGAACCGGTTTAGGATTGTCTATAGTAAAACACATTGTACTCTTACATAATGGGAAAATAGATGTTAAGAACATTCCCGGAGCAGGAACAAGCTTTATTGTCACCTTGCCTGTAAACCTCTAATCATTGTAAAAATAATACAACTCATTCCATTGATCGAACCGGACGTATACAGTAGTATTCATTAAATTTACTCCAGAACACGCTGCCGTAACTTGCGCCAATTGCCCATGCCGCATCATCTCCGTAACTGTCTCCCGTCCAGATCCATGGTTGCTTGTTATCAAAGACTGTATCTACATACATATCACCAAACTTCTGCTCAGGCTCAAGAAGCGATGCCGCTTCCTCTGCAGTTGGCAGACGCCAGTCCTTAAACCCCGCGTAACCTTTCAGATTCAGATTATCTATCCACTCTGCTATTTTATCCTTGTCTTTAAATCTTTCTGATCCGTTCTGATGCCACATTAAACCGGTCGCATGATCAATAACCACTTCGTCATAATTTACCGATTTTGCCTCATACTGGTGCCGTATTGTACTGTGTCCGTAAAAACCCCACTCCTGTTCCTCGCGAATTTCAACATGAGGCATCGATTGCATCTGAGTCACTGATAAATCCCGGTATGATGAACGCAAGTTCTTCCTGGCAAGCCTGTCCTGCCATTTAATCTTATTAAGATGCGCTAGCTCTTCACTGTTCAAAAACAAGACCAGTTCACCCCCATCCTGCCCACCTTCATCATTTAGTGTTCCGAATCCCGGTTCCTGGCTACTGTTTTTTTCTAGTCCAACTTTTATACCTTTAAACAATTCAGAAGGAACGAGAAACGGTTTCTTATTTTCTTCCAGACCCTTTATCAGAAAACGCATAAAGATACTGTTGTCGCTCAGTCC
>JANLHC010000069.1 GCA_024654465.1 Candidatus Scalindua sp. | reverse complement strand
AACGCATTAAAGAAAAACTTGATGGCGAGGTAACTATTTTTTTGCCTGAAAAATTAAAGCAGACAAAGCTGACAGCAACTTATTATTCCAGGAAATTTGGTGATCAGGTCGGTGAACTGTTTTCTCATTATGAGGGGTTTATCTTTATCATGGCATCAGGTATCGTAGTACGCACGATTGCCCCGCATATTACGGATAAATATACTGACCCTGCAGTGGTAGTGGTTGACGATGTGGGACGTTTTGTTATCAGTCTCCTTTCCGGGCATGAGGGGGGAGCAAACAATTTAGCACATAACGTTGCAAATATTCTTCATACAGATGCTGTTATTACAACAGGGACAGAGGCACAGAAGGATATTATAATTGGTATAGGTTGTAAACGCGGCATAGGGAGTAATGAGGTTAAAGATGCAATTAATCGTGCTCTTGCAGATGCTGAAGTGTCTATTGACAGGGTACGGCTGGCAGGCACTGTAGATTTAAAGGCTGACGAGGTAGGCTTATTACGCGCACTGGAGGAACTTGGAATTCCATTGCGGGTGGTTTCGAGGTTGGAGATTGACACTTGTGCGAAAGATTATTCTAAATCAGATTTTGTAATAGAGAAGATTGGAGTGGGGGGTGTTGCTGAGCCGGCAGCCCTTATTTCTGGGAGGAAGACAAAATTAATACTAAAGAGGCAGAAATATCCGGGAATAACAGTAGCAATAGCGCAGGAAAACTTTTCGTGGTAGGTATTGGTCCCGGTAATCTGGAAAACATGAGCATCAGGGCAGTTGAGGTTATAAAGAATTCTGACTGCGTTATCGGCTATAAGACATATATTAATTTAATAAGAGAGCTGGTTGAGGGGAAAGAGGTAATTACTTCAGGAATGCGTTCTGAAATCGAACGGGCTTCTCTGGCCATTGAAAAAGCAGAAGCCGGAAATGTTGTTTCTGTCATAAGTAGTGGTGATCCGGGTGTGTTCGGGATGGCCGGTCTGGTATTAGAAGTTGCAAATAATTGCAAACTAAAGATTCCTGTGGAAGTTGTACCGGGTATTCCATCAGAAAACGCAGTGGCAGCGCTCTTAGGCGCTCCATTGATGCATGATCATGTTACCATAAGCCTGAGTGATCTCCTTACTCCCTGGGACGTTATTGAGAAAAGGGTAAGGCTTGCGGCAGAGGGAGATTTTGTAGTTGTCCTGTATAATCCGAAAAGTTCAGAGAGGAAATGGCAGATTGAAAAGACGATTGAGATACTGTTAAGCAGGAAATCTTCTGATACACCTGTTGGTATTGTCAAAAGCGCCATGCGTAAAAAGCAGAATGTAATAATTACGAATCTTGGCGAGGTTTTGGAACATCCGATAGATATGACTACAATATTGATTGTCGGGAATTCAACAACATTTGTTTTTGATAATTACATGGTGACAAAGAGAGGTTACAAAGTTTGATATTGGTAATGTCCGGTACGGAAGAGGGCAGGGAAATCGTTAAACGACTGAATGATAAAGGTGAGGGTGTAATCACGACAGTAGCTACTGAATACGGGCGCGAAATATACGAGAAAATAGGTTTAGGACATTTGTGTATTCAGGGGAGGCTTGATATAAAGGACCTGTCTGAACTTATACGGGATAAAAATATTGATATCCTGATTGACGCAACTCATCCATACGCAACTCAAGCTTCTCTTAATGCAATAAAGGCAAGTGCAGAGAGCGGTATTAAGTATATCAGGTTCCAGAGATCTGCCTCGGTTACAGAAGATGGTGGTATTGGTGACACAGCTATAGAAAAACAGGAATTTGTGCATATTGTCAATGATATGGATGAAGCGGTAAGTTGGTGCAGTAAATCTGAGAGGAAAAGAATATTATTAACAACCGGTTTTTCCGCCGCTGAAAAGTTTGTTAAATTAAAAGATGAAAAAGAGATTTTCATCAGGATCTTGCCTATGCCGGCACATATAGAACAGTGTGTCAGTATGGGAATTAAGCCGTCAAACATTCTCGCTCTCCAGGGGCCTTTCTCATTAGAGCTGAATACGGCTATATACAACCAATATAAGATTGATGTTGTAGTTACAAAAGATAGTGGCAAGACAGGTGGTGTCCCTGAAAAGAT
>JANLHC010000058.1 GCA_024654465.1 Candidatus Scalindua sp. | reverse complement strand
GATAATTTCCTGTCATCCTTCAACCATCATAAAAGAATATGTGTATCCAACAATACTCTCATTATTAATTCCTCCTTCTATTTATAAAAGGATTGAATAGCATCCTCCGGTAAAGGGTCTTCAAAGTTTTTACTAATTTTTATTTTGCCTTTCATAAGCCTCCGAAGCCGTTTAACCGGCTTGTCATCAAAAGGGATTAATTCGGCTTTTGGTTTGCCTGATTTAGCTATTACAATCTCTTTTTCAGTGCCATTTGCAACTTTGTCAATGAGTCGCGATAAATGTATCTTTGCTTGATGAACGTTAACCTGTGACATATTGAACCTCCTTTCAGTAAAGCGAGATTTTAAGAACTTAGTTTAGCTTAGCCTTATTGATTTAGCAACCCTTTCTTAATTTCTTATAAAATGGTGATTTTCGTTTTGGAAAGGAGTAATTATTAGGTTGGTTATTTGCGGACCAAGAATCGTTCAATTCAGGTGAAAAGCTATTAAAAAAACATCATGTATGGTAGTCCGCGTTGATCTTTACGTATTCTTTTGACAAATCACACGTCCACAATGTAGTACTCTTGTTACCTGCTCCAAGATATAATTGAATCGTGATCTCTTCCTTCTTCATTGCACTGTTTAATCTCTTTGGAGCAGGTGTAACCGGTAATCCTTTTTTATATATCGTAATTTTGTTAATGGCTAATTTCAGCTTAGATTCGTCAAGAGTAACTCCGGCATAGCCTGCTGCCGAGACTATCCTTCCCCAATTTGGGTCTTCACCGTTTATGGCGGTTTTTACTAAGGGGGATTCCGCTATTGTTCGTGCAATTTTTTTTGCATCTGAAATTGATCGTGCTTCATGTATCTCAATCTGAACAAATTTTGTCGCACCTTCACCATCTTTTACGATCTCCTTTGCCATTTTCAGGGTTACGTAATTAAGTGCCTTCTGGAACAGTGCAAGGTCGCTTTTAGTGGAAGATGTTATAGGGCGATTGTGTGCCATACCGTTTGCAAGAATTGCTACCATATCACTCGTACTCATGTGACCGTCAACGGTGATCTGGTTAAAGGAACCGTCTGTAGACTTTTTGAGGCAGGATCTTAACGTATTTAAAGAGATTGCGGCGTCAGTAGTGACAAAGCAGAACATGGTGGCCATATTCGGCGAGATCATACCGGATCCTTTGGCTATTGCTCCAATAGTAACTTCATTACCGCCGATCTTTGTCTTAACGGCAATATGTTTGGGGACGAGGTCTGTTGTCATTATGGCTTTCGCAATGTTTGTAGCATGGGTATTTTGATTTCCTAAACGCTCAGAGGATTTGCTTATGCCTGATTTTATCTTTGCCATGGGAAGGTGATGTCCGATTATGCCCGTAGAGGCGACTAAGACTTCATCCGGTTTGATGTTCAGGTGTTTGGATGTAAGAAGAGCCATTGTTTCCGCGTCCTTTTCTCCCTTCTTTCCCGTACACGCATTAGCGTTGCCGCTGTTTACGACTATTGCTTGTACCGTGCCGTTTCGTACAGCATTTCTGCTCTGTTTTATTGGTGCGGCAACTATCTGGTTTGTTGTAAAAAGGGCAGCAGTCTTGCAAGGCAGTTCCGAAAAGATGATACCGATATCGTGGTTTCTCTTATCTCTTTTTAAACCGCAGTGTACAGAACCGGCTTTGAAGCCTTTCGGTGCAATAACATTTCCTGGGATTGTCTTGATCATAAGAATATTCCAAGTACAACTTTGCCTGTCTGGCTTGTTATTGCAGGCTTGCAATAAGGTTAAGGAAGGAATACAGCGGCGGCTACAACCGTAGACCATAAACCATTTTTGTCACCCCTTGCCGATTGGGTGGTGTTTCTTGATTGTACTATTTTACCACTCATCCGATAAATCTCTTTCCGTTCGTCATAATTCTTTTCCGGATCGAATTCAACGCCTTGCGTACTGGCAAGCATTGATGCCGCCAGGTCTTCCGCGTAATCACCGGATGTTTCATCAGTTTCGCCATTTGCATGATGTTCACTCAAGTATCCGTAATGATTCGGTTCGGCAGGTACCGCTAGACCAACTGATGCGGATATCATTCTATTCGGCTCATTGGTTTCATTGGTACTCATTACGCAAAATACTATCTGGCCTGGTGCAAGAAGCTTAACACCCTGCGCCCTTGATACGATCTTGCAATTTGGAGGAAAGATACTTGACACCCTGACGAGATTGCATTTCTCTATACCGGCCTTTCTGAGAGCAAGTTCCAGGGACTGTAATTTTTCTTTATGCCTGCCTACTCCTTTTGTGAAAAATATTTTTTTTGGTACTGATTGCATTTTTTTATCCTATATTAAAGTGATTTTATTGGGTATCCAGAGGCTAGTTTATCCTAGATTCCCGCT
>JANLHC010000054.1 GCA_024654465.1 Candidatus Scalindua sp. | reverse complement strand
TCGAGAACAGCACAAATGCGATTAAGGTGATTAAGAAAAACCTCCAGAATGCAAATCTTTTAAAAAGAACGGTTGTTTTAAAAATAAATGCATTTAGATTATTAGATTTTATAAAAAATAAGGATATTAAGTTCGACCTCATTCTGGTTGCTCCTCCGTATAAATTATTAGATATAGGCTGCGGGGATAGAAAAAGAATCTTTTCTCTTATGGAATCGTTTGTTGCTAAACAAATCATTCACGAGAAAGGGATCATTGTCCTTCAACATCATATAAAGCAGAAGATTGTTCAGGAATGTTTCAAACAATTGAATATAATTGACGAAAGACAGTACAGCAACACCCAGCTTACTTTCCTGAAAGGAAACGTAGCCGCAATTAAGATTGAAGAGCCTAAAGTAGACTGAATAGTGCCTAAAGCTAAAAAAACCCACAACTTTAGATCACTTCCCGTCCGAACGGCTTGCCGGGCGGGCAAACTTCCTGCCCGAAAGAGAGGGCACTCAATCTCACTTGATATTGGGTAATACTTAGAATGAATATAAATAAGAACAATCATAAAAAAAATATAATAAGCCTAAAAGCACCTGCCAAGGTAAATCTTTTCCTGGAAATTCTGGGTAAAAGAGATGATGGCTATCATGAAATTGAAACCATAATGCAGGAAATAGATCTTGCCGACAACCTTCAGTTTGAAGAAACCCAAGAAGGAGTAAGGCTTGAGTGTAGTGATAAAAATATCCCTGTAAATCAGGATAACCTGGTGTGCAAAGCCGCAAATCTCATCCTGACAGAGTGCGGCATCAAAAAGGGAGTATTAATCAATTTAGAAAAAAATATACCTGTGGGAGCAGGCTTAGGTGGAGGGAGTAGTGATGCAGCGACAACTCTGAAGGCATTAAATTCACTCTGGAAAGTCGGGCTTAACGATGGAGAGTTGATGGGATTTGCAGCAAAGCTTGGATCGGATATTCCTTTTTTTATAAACGGCAAAACTTCATTATGCAGTGGAAGAGGAGAGATGATTTCGCCAGTTGAAGTAAGGAGTAGAATGGACTATCTCATCTTGTTTCCGCGTGTCCATATCAGCACAGAAACGATATACAAAAACCTCAAAATTGACTTGACAAAAAAAAGGAAAGATGTTAGCTTTTTTTTGGATGCACTGAAATACTCGGAGGTTGCCGACATCGCCAAGTTGCTATTTAATCGATTGGAAGAAGTAATTTTTGCAACATACCCTGATTTGCTACAGATTAAAAGCTCTTTAGAAACTTTTGATTTTTGTGGTTTGTCAATTTCTGGTAGCGGATCAGCCTTTTTCGGTCTATGCAACGATAGACATCAGGCAGAAGTTATTAAAAGCAAAGTTGAGTCAAGCGGAATGGGAAATGTATTTGTGGTTACAAATGTTATAACACCATAGACAACGAGATCGGAAGGAGGAGTTATTACTGTGAATATTACAGAAGTCAGAGTGAAGCTAACCGAGGCAAAGAAAAATCGTTTACAGGCTTTTTGCAGCATAACAATTGATAATGACTTTGTAGTAAGAGATTTGAAGATTATAGAAGGGTACAAAGGAGCTTTTGTTGCAATGCCCAGCAGAAAACTTGCAGATAAATGTCCTAAATGTAATTCTAAAAATCACCTTCGTTCACGCTTTTGTAATGACTGTGGAGCAAAGCTCGATGATAAACGCGCATTAGGCGAGTCTGGAGACGAATCTAAAGGAAAATTTAAATTGTATGCAGACACTGCTCATCCGATTAATTCAAAATGTCGTGATGAAATTGAGCAGAAGGTGCTTGCGGCATACAAAGAAGAGACTGAAAAAGCAAAACAACCAGGCTATAAGCCTTCCAAAATGGATGTACCAGACGAAGACTATGACGATGATAATATAAACAGTTAATGGATAATAGCATCCATCGTAAAGGAGCATATAAAACATTCCTTTATACCAATTCAATTTACCGATCAGAAATTGAAATCTTCTAAGTCACACGCTATACTTATTTCTAAAGGCAATATTCTTAAACTAATAATTAATGTTTTGTCGAGAAACCAAACAAAGCAAATTTAATTGTTAGAATGGCTTAATCTATCTGGCAGAGCCAGAACACATAAAAAATGCCTAAGACGGGTTCACAAATATTAATTGATGCCTTAAAAAAAGAAAATGTGGAATATATTTTTGGCCTGCCTGGCGGTGTCATTATACCACTATTCGATACGTTGTTTGATGAGTCTGACATGAAATTCATACTAACGCGCCACGAACAGGCGGCAGGGCATGCGGCTGATGGGTATGCCAGAGCTACAGGGAAAGTAGGCGTATGCATCGTCACATCCGGACCAGGCGCAACCAATTTAACAACCGCTATTGCGACAGCCTACATGGACTCCATACCCATGGTTGCCATAACGGGTCAGGTTAAAACGCACCTTATAGGCAGTGATGCATTCCAGGAAGCAGACGTAACCGGTATCACTCGTTCCATTTCAAAACATAATTACCTGGTTAAAGATATAAAAGAGCTGGGGAGGATAGTTAAAGAGGCATTTTATATCGCTTCGACAGGCAGGCCTGGTCCCGTCGTTATCGACCTTCCGGTGGATGTAACAACAGACACATGGGATGGAGATACTCCTGAAGCAATAAATCTACCCGGATACAAGCCTTCATATGAAGGCAACGTACGTCAGATAAAAATAGCAGCAGAGGCGATAAACAGATCAAAAAGACCTGTAATTTACGCGGGTGGTGGGGTTATAGCTTCAAATAGTTCAAAACAGCTTATCGAACTTGCAGAAAAAGCCAATTTACCGGTAAACACAACTCTATTAGCACTGGGAGTATTTCCGGAAGACAACGAAAAAGCATTGGGAATGCTGGGAATGCATGGGACAGTTCCTGCCAACTACGCTGTCCATGAATCAGATTTATTAATTGCAGTTGGAGCGAGGTTTGATGACAGGATTACGGGCAAGATAGATGAATTTGCTCCGCAGGCAAGAATTATTCATATAGACGTAGACCCAACTTCTATAAGTAAGAATATCAAGGTGGATATCCCAGTAGTTGGTGATGCAAAAAATATTCTTACGGAATTGATAAAACATGTAAGTTATGTTGAAAGAAAAGAGTGGTTCGAAAAAATTGCGGATTGGAAAAAAAAATATCCCTCGCTCTATGATAACACAAGTGACGTTGTAAAACCTCAATACGTAGTTGAACAAATCTGTGAGGCCACCAAAGGTGAAGCAATTATCACTACTGAAGTCGGGCAGAACCAGATGTGGGCTGCTCAATATTATACCTATACAAAGCCCAGAAGTTTTTTATCTTCCGGTGGTTTAGGCACCATGGGATTCGGTTTCCCTGCCGCAATAGGAGCTCAACTTGGATGTCCGGACAAAATTGTTATTGCAATTGCAGGCGATGGTAGTTTTCAAATGAACATTCAGGAACTTAGTACTGCCGTTAAATATAAGTTACCCGTTAAGGTTGCTATTCTGAACAATGGTTACCTTGGAATGGTAAGGCAATGGCAAGAGCTGTTTTATGAGAAAAGATATGCTCACACTTTACTCGATGGCAACCCTGACTTTGTGCTGGTAGCAAAAGCCTATGGAGCTGAAGGCTTTCTGGTTGAGAAAAAGGCGGATGTCAGGCCTATAATTGAAAAAGCACTTTCAATAGATGGCCCTGTCGTAATAGATTTTAAAGTAGACCCGGAAGAAAATGTATTTCCAATGATTCCAGCGGGGCAAGCCGTCAGCCAGACTAAGGGAATTGAATTAATCTGAAGAATGGCAAGCGTCATCCCTGGCTCAAGTAAGGAAGCGCAACACACGTGTTTTTGATTATTATCTTTTAATTCAAAAGGGGGGTATCCACTTATTCAATAGGTTTACAACGAAAAAGCCCACCTGCCGTTATGGAGCGCAGAGGAATAGCAGTCAGATGCAGCGCCCGATTGGGCGATTTCAATCAATTATCCTACTCCAAGTTTCCACCTTGAAAGGTCAAATAATTCTTCAATCTTTTGTGGAGTAACATTTTCGCGAACATTATTTATACTCAATAATATTCGGTATAATTTTCTCCAATAGGGTTTCTTTAGATAAACCTGAGAGACTATATTCGTGTCGAGTAAGTAGCTTACCATTTGTGGATTTTTTTATGCCCTCTATTTCCTTTTTCGTCAAGTTCGCTTTTGCAACGAATACTGGATTATCGCTTGAACTTATGTTCTACCTGTATTATGATTTTAGGTAATGAAACCATCA
>JANLHC010000052.1 GCA_024654465.1 Candidatus Scalindua sp. | reverse complement strand
TTGAGATATTTAAATCGGTGTGTAAGTGTGCCGTTTTGTGTGATTACGGCGTTACGAATAATGTTAGATAACGCGTGATGATTGGTGACGTCAGTAATTCCATGTACCGCGATTTGATACACATATTCCCTTACTTGTTTGGCAAATTCCATTGAAGATTCTTTCGGGAATTCACAAGGTAGATTGTCTACGGCCATAACGGCAATCCCGTTATGGGACAAATCATTGCTGATTTTTTTAGTAACAGGATCATATACAAAAGCGGGTTCTAAGGATGTTGTTGCTTTCTTTGTAATCTCTATAGTTCCCTTAATATCACAGGACAAATCACCAATTACTGATAAACGAAAGTCAGGATTTGTACCATAAAGTCTGCGTAGCATTGCTTCTGATAATAGTCGCGGATAGCGTTTATCCCAGTAACTGGCATTAACGAGTATGTTAAGAAACGGTAGCGATTTATCCAGATTTGATTCGAATCGTTCCGGATGTTTTAAGTATTCCTCAAAATAAAACCCCTTCCCCTTTTTAGACCTGAGCTTTTCTTCTCTGTGAAATACCAGTTTGTAAACTGTCTTCTTATGCGAAGTGCGGCGGCTGGTAAGGACATCTATATCTCTGGGATGTATTTCGACCGCCTCCAACAGATCAAGAACCTCCTGTGCTCCTTTAGAAACATTTCCATGTCCCAATATCCCGATCACAAAAGGAGTAATTTTTTTATCAAAACCATTTTTCTGTATTTTTTTTACTATCTGTTCAAGCGCTTTTTTTGCAGAACTAAACGTTCCGTAATCAACGGCACTTTTCAAATCAGAGAATGGATTCGGTTTATCCTGGAGTTTTGCTTTCCGGCCAAAGACGTGTAACGTGTCAATCATCCCGCATATACCTGCGTATCTGCCAAAATAGACCAATCTCTCGCCGTGAGAGCCCGTAATGTGTTCATAGTCTATGAGAGTAATCTTTTTTTTGCGAAAAGAGGCAAGGAGCTTCTGGTTATATTCCTGACCCTTAGTCGTATGAGAGAATACCATGTAGACACTATCAGGTATCAGTGTATCAATAGGGGGTTCTTTTATACCTATAAGAAGGTTGGCTTTTTTAAATTCAGTGACAATCTTCGCTCCGGAGCGAGCGTATTCAGAGTCCTTGCAAATACGCAGTGAGCTGGATGCTACTTCTACAGGAATATTCTTTCTGACCAGCCACGCAACATCCTTCGGACCTAAAGGTGCTCTACGTTCCCACTCATTTTTTGATTCAGGTAGAATGCCTACTACAAGACTCTTTCTCATAATATTTTGCGTTTGTATATTTAAATGAAACTTACGATTAATAATAGCATGATTTACCGTGTTTTTCCCTATCTAATTTACAACTTTATAAATTAAGACTAAAGCTCTCGTGGAATATTGGATTTGATTTCCGGTACATTAATTACACGTTACTTAACACCTTTCTCACAAGCCCATCGCATTCTTCAAGCCTCTTTCTGGCGTCTTCGTAGTCAGTCTGTAGTTCATACATGACAATGGCAGTCTTTACGTTGCCCTGTGCCTTTGATAACAGCTTGTCCGCAGTAACTCTGTCAAGGTCTGTAATCGCCATTATAATACGTTCAGCACGATCTCTTAGTTTTACATTCTTTATCTGAAGGTCAACCATGAAGTTCTCATAAACTTTTCCCATTTTTATCATTGATGCAGTAGTTAGAGTATTCAGAATAAGCTTTGTTGCTGTGCCTGCCTTCATCCGTGTAGAGCCAGTAATTACTTCCGGGCCGGTTATTGGTCTTATGATGACGTCAACATCTTCAGATGGATTTATATCCGGATTGCAACACAGGAAGACGGTAGTAGCACCGACTCTGTTTGCCTGAGCCAATGCGCCGTGTACGAATGGCGTAGTTCCGCCAGTAGCTATACCAACTACAACATCTCTGTCCGTTATGCCGTTTTCTATTATTGCCTGTTCACCATCTGCATGGTTGTCCTCGGCTCCTTCAATTGATCTCGTGAGCGCATCTAAACCGCCGGCAATTATACCCCTGACTAACTCAGGGCTGGTACCAAAGGTGGGGGGGCATTCTGAGGCATCAAGCACTCCCAATCTGCCACTTGTTCCTGCTCCGAGATAAAATAGACAACCACCTTTTTTGAAGGATTCAACAATAAGATCGACAGTTTTCGAAATGTTCCGGCGTTCATTGTGAACAGCATTGATTACGTTTGAATCCTCGGCATTTATAATGTCTACGATTTCTATGGTCGATTTACGATCAATGTCGTGAGTACTACTGTTACGTTGTTCAGTAATGAGTTTCGAGCGATCTTTCATTCTTTATGAGTTGCTAAAAAATAAAGTCAGTCCAGGAACATTCGAAAATATCAAATCATAAATTTATTGATCTGACTGGCCTGACAAAAGTTGCTGGTGTTCCGACGTGAACCTGACTTATAGTCCCATTTACATAGGTTACGATCCATCCCTGGCCTTTGTCAGATTTATCACCTGTCCAGGTTCCCCACTGTTTATCATCAAAGACAGAGTGTATAAATTTACCACTCCTTGTTCCGGATTCAAGTAAAGTCGATGCCTCCTCCAGTGTTGGAAGCCGCCAGTCATTAAAACCAGCATAAGATATCTTATTAGCCTTTTTTAACCATTTGTTTGCTTTCCTTAAATTAAAATATTCTGACGATCCGGATTGGTGCCACATTAATTCAGTGGTGTGGTCAATGATAACTTCGCCATCTCCAATTGGTTTCAACTCATATCGGTGATTTATTGTACTATGACAAAAGAATATGTTATTGTTTTTTTCATTTATTGTTATATACGGTAATGATTCAATTTCAGAATCTGACATTTTATTATGAGTCGAACGTAACTTGATTAATTTATCAGGAGCGTATTTGGACTTCTTATCACTGGAAGAAGAGTCTGTTCCAGGCGGTTGTGGTATTAGTTTCTCTGGAACTTTTTCAGGTTTAAGTTCAATCTCAGGTATTTCTTGTGCGGTTGGTTCTACCGTTTCAGGAATCTTCTTTGACTGATCGGCTTTAATCTCTTTAGTATCACCTGTTTCTTTCAGATCTGCTGTTAACGAAATATCTTTTTCTGCCTTCACTTTGATAGTTTTCTTCCATGTGTCATATCCGTCCAACAAGAGTTCTACCTCATGAGTCCCAACAATTATATCTGTTAATCGTTTAGGTGTGTTGCCAACGTCTTTACCGTTCAAATTTATTTTTGCATTTTCAGGATAGCTTTCAATACTAATAGAACCAATATTTAGTTGGAGTACCGCATTTAAGTCCATTCTTTTATCTTTTTTTATAATTATTATTTTTTTCCAGTCTCCATGTCCATCAATCTTAACTTCAATCTCATGTGTGCCAATAGGAACAGAAGATAAAGTTGCCGGAGTAGTGCCGGCCTCTTCACCGTTTATATATATTTTTGCATTTAAAGGAGTACTTTTAATGTTAATAGAGCCTGACGCTTTCTGAAGTAAGGCAGTTACAGCGCTTTGCTTTTCTGCAGTAACCTCTACGTTATTACTCCAGTTCTCAAATCCGCCATTAATTACTTCTACCTGGTACAATCCTGGTTTTAAGTTCTCTATGGTTTC
>JANLHC010000041.1 GCA_024654465.1 Candidatus Scalindua sp. | reverse complement strand
TAAATGATTGATAATAGAAATAATGAAGAAGCCAGTATAGATTATCCTTGTGAATGGGTTTACAAGGTTATTGGAAGCAATAAGGAGTCTGTACAGAACGCAATTGCGAGCATAGTACAAGATAGCGCATACCAGATCAACGATTCTAATAGCAGTAAAACCGGAAAATATCTGAGCTTTAATGTGACGGTTTTGGTAGGTGATGAAGTATATCGCAATAAAATCTATCAAGCGTTCAAGGGGCATGACGATATAAAATTTGTGTTTTGATAGAATTGATTTACTGGATACTAATTTAATGCATAGGAATTTCAATGTTGACGCACTTCGACTCCGCTCAGTGTGACGTCGTCCTGAGCGGAGTCGAAGGATAGTTTTTGACGCGGTAACGACCTAGCTTGAAAATGGGGAAATAATTTTGCTTTTAGCTGAAAAAGAGCCGGTAAAAATTTTAGAAAATTATTTTGGTTATACATCGTTTCTGTGGAAACAGGAAGAGATTATCAGGCATGTTTTGGCAGAAAAACATGCCCTGGTAGTAGCGCCTACAGGTATTGGCAAATCTCTGTGCTATCAAATACCGGCTATTATCAATGAGGGACTTACCGTAGTAATTTCTCCTCTTATTGCGCTGATGAAGGACCAGGTGGACGCATTGAAGAGACGTGGCATTGACGCGGTATACATCAACTCTTCACTGGGACGGGAGAAAAGGGAAACAAGATATGCTTCGCTTAAGAACGGAAGCTACCGGATAATTTACGTTACTCCCGAGCGTTTTCGTAAGGCCGAATTCATTGAAGCACTTTCCGGGCGTTATATAAGTCTTCTTGCGGTTGACGAGGCACACTGCATAAGCGAATGGGGACATGATTTTCGTCCTGATTATACCAGGATTCAGGAGTTTCGTCAGGTATTAGGTAATCCTGTTACTATTGCACTTACTGCTACTGCAACACCTGAGGTACAAAAGGATATCATTAAAACTCTCTGCCTGGATACAGGACAGGTTAAGATATTTCACGGTGGAATAGACCGTCCTAATTTGCATTTACAGGTTGAAAAGGTATTCAGTAATGAAGAAAAATTGGAGCATATTATTTCTATTGCGAATAAATATGATGGTAATGGTATCGTGTATTTCACCCTGATCAAACAACTTAATAATTTCAGCGACCTCTTAAACGAGCAAGGGATTTCACATCTGTGCTACCATGGTAACCTTGAACGTGTGCAGCGCTCCAAAGTGCAGGAGCAGTTTATGAGAGGGAAGAATACTCTCGTGTTGGCAACAAACGCATTTGGCATGGGCATTGACAAAGAAGATATTCGCTTTGTAACTCATGCGGATATACCGGGATCTATTGAATCTTATTACCAGGAAATCGGCCGTGCCGGCCGGGATGGCAAGGATTCTTTATGTACCCTGTTATACGACGAACATGATTTGTTAACACATATGAATTTTATCAAGTGGAGCAATCCTGACGCCGAATATTTTCAGCGGATATATCATATTCTGGAAGAAAACATGGAAAAAATATCGGCGTATGGCCTGGACTGGCTTAAGGAAAATATTCACTTCAGGAGTGGAAATGATTTCAGGCTCGAAACAGTATTAAACATGTTTGACCGATATGGAGTAATTGAACTCAACGTTGAACCATTCAAGATCAAAATTACTTCTGACATTCATCCTCAATTAATCGATCAGAATGATCTGGATACTAAGCTCAAACGAGACCGGCAAAAACTTTACACGCTCGTTCAATATACAAAGTATGAAGGTGATCGAAAGGCATTCATCCACGAGTATTTTGGTTTGCCATACGGTAACAATATAGGAGTTGACAATGACTAATAATGATATATTACGAAGGTTACGATATGCACTGGATATTAAAGATTCAACTATGATTGAAATATTTAAGCTGTCCGGATATGAAATTGCACACACCAATTTAATTGATCTTCTTAAAAAGGAAGAGGAAGAGGGGTATGTTGATTGTAGTGATGAAGTTCTGGGACTATTTCTGGACGGTTTAATTATTCATAAAAGAGGCAAGAGCGAAGAGATGCCTGGGCATGTGGAAAAGCAGGCTTTACCTTTGACAAACAACGGCATTTTGAAGAAACTAAGAATTGCGCTGAAATTCAGAGAGGATGAAATGCTCAGTACGTTAAAACTGGCGGGTATGAGTCTTTCAAAATCGGAGTTGTCTGCACTGTTTAGAAAGGAAGGACAGAGACATTACAAAGAATGCGGTGATCAGATCCTCAGGAATTTTTTAAAGGGACTGACTACGCGTTTTCGAGATTGATGATTCCTTAAAAAAAGGTCATGCATTATCTTATCCATCGGCTTTCAACTTACTACATAAATTGAGAACTATATGTCAATATTCATAGATACGGCAGATATAGAACAGGCAATAGCCAAATGGCATAGATAAGATAGAGGGGAATATATAATCATGCAGGACAGAGAACAAAAAATAGAACTATACGGAAAAGGTTATCAGCAGCTTATTGATGCTTTGCCTCGGTTTCCTCAGGAAATGTGGGATTTCAAACCATCACCTGATCGTTGGAGTCTCCATGAGATGCTGATACATATTGCTGATAGTGATGCAAATGCATATGTAAAATGCAGAAAATTAATCGCGCAGCCGGGGAAACCCGTAAACGATTATAATCAGGATGTCTGGTCTAACGTTTTAGATTACAAAGGACAAAGTGTTGAAAACGCACTGGAACTATTCAAGTTGCTGCGAAAGACTACCTACGATCTTTTAAGAAATACTCCTGATATTGTATGGGTAAAAGCAACAGGTTATGCAGAAGATGGTACCATTACACTCGATGACTGGCTGGATATATACGCAAACCATATCCCTGACCATATTAAACAAATGGAGAAGAACTACATAGCATGGCAGAGGCAATCCTGAACGGAGAGAGGGAAGGAGTATATCATTTCTGCTTCTTCAGATACGACTCTACCGCTTCTTCCCACGGTCTCATTTGCATTCCTGTGATTGTGGCGAACTTTTGACAGTTGAGGGTTGAATTCAGGGGAACCTTTGCGGGACGTTTATACTCGGACGATTTTATCGGGTTAATTTTAATATTGATGCCCATCGTTTTAAAAATATACTCTGCCCATTCATATCGTGAACAACTCCCATTATTAGAAACATTGATAACACCTTCACATTCCTGTTTTATTAATGTCCATAGCGCCCTGGCCAAGTCTGGCGTGTATGTAGGGGATCCTATTTCGTCGGTAACAATAGACAGCTCTTTATTGTGTTCTGCCAGTTCAAGCATTTTTGCGGCGAAGTTGATTCCATTGTGTCCGAATAACCAGGAGGTCCTTACTATAAGATACGAATTGCAGTGGTTTTGAATATTTCTTTCACCTTCAAGTTTTGTTCTGCCATATTCTGACAATGGATTGGTTTGGTCTTCTTCTGCATATGGCCTGTCACTATTTCCGTTGAATACAAAATCAGTGCTGATCTGAATGAGCCTGGCACCACATTCCTTTGCGGCGGCAGCGATGTATTTTGGCCCCAGGGCATTAACATTGAATGCGGCTTCTCTTTCTGTTTCGCATTTATCAACATTTGTGAAGGCTGCGCAATTAACAATAATGTTTGGCGTGTGTGTGGCGATAAAGGCTGTCACATTGTCTTCAAGCGTGACATCGAGTGCTTCGTGCGGGGCCTCTATGACTTCCGGATTGGGGTCAAGAGAATCCTTTCTGCTCTTAAGCAGATTAACAAGATCTGTACCAAGCATCCCGTTAGATCCAGTGATAAGTATTTTCATTGTATTTGAATTGGTATACGGAGTGAACTGGCTTATGTGTCAAACTGTATTCTATATTGCTTTTTGTACTCACTCTCTTTGTCTATCAGTTCATCATGTGTGCCTGTCTCAACGATGCAACCTCTTTTTAAGACTATGATTCGATCTGCATGCCGTATAGTAGAGAGGCGATGTGCGATAACGAAAGTTGTCTTGCCTTTCATTAAATTGTCTAACGCATCCTGGACAAGCTTTTCAGATTCAGAATCCAGAGATGATGTTGCTTCATCTAAAATTAAGATAGGTGCATTTTTCAGTATTGCTCTGGCTATGGTTACCCTCTGTTTCTGTCCACCTGATAGTTTTACACCTTGCTCTCCTACTACGGTATCATAACCATTTGGAAGATTTATGATAAAATCATGTATGTTAGCTGCTTTGGCCGCATCTTGTATCTCTTCTGTGCTTGCGTCTCTTCTTCCACACAGGATATTTTCTTTAAAGCTTCTGTTGAATAGGAAGGTTTGCTGGCTGACAATTGCAATTTGATCCAGGAGCGAATCGCGTTTTATTAAGCGAATATCGGTACCATCTATTTTAATACTTCCATTTACCGGATCGTAAAAACGCGGAACAAGATCGAGCAACGTAGATTTGCCTGCACCACTTTCTCCTACAATAGCAATAATCTCTCCCCTTTGTACGGTCAGGTTGATGTCCTTGAGGACAGGAATTGTGTCGTATGCGAAGTTTACGTTATTGAATGTAATTTCTTTTTCAACATTCTTCAGTTCTATAGCATCTGGGCTATCTGTAATTGTCGGATGCTGATCCAGTAACTCGAAGACCCTATTTGCACCTGCCAAAGATTCCTGAAGTTTTCCATAACCTTTAGCCAGTTTTTTAATTGACGTAAGTATTAAAAACGCTGTTACGGTGACAAATCCTCCTAGTGAACCCGGAGAAATTTTATTAGTTGAAATAACATAACCGCCAATAATGATTATAGCCGCTAATCCCAGAGAATAGATAAACTCTGTAGTACTCGAATTCAATGCTCTTGCTTTAACAGTCTGCATCATTCTTTTAAAGAACCTGGAATTTATTGTTTTGAATTCTACGATTTCTTCATCTTCCATTTTGAAGGCTTTTACCGTCCTTATTCCAGAAAACATTTCTCTCATTGCATCGGTCAGCTCTCCTAAATGTATTAGACTTCTTCTTCCATATTTTTTTATTTTGCGTCCAAATACCAATACAGGTATAACGATTATTGGCAATAATACAAATGTAAACAGTGAAAGCTTCCAGCTGAAATAGAATGCCAGCCCGAATCCGCACATCAGGCGCATAGGTTGAAGAAGAATACTATCAAAAAGGATCGAAAGCCCAAATTGTGTTGCATTAATATCATTAGTGAGTCTGGAAATCAGTTCGCCACTCTTTCTGTTTTCAAAGTAACTCAGCGATTGTGGCAGGATGTGTTCGCATAGATGATTACGTATGTCCATGAGGATGCTCCACATGACATGGTTTTTCAGGTATGTTTGAAGATAATTAAAGACAAAAATGAATGGAGCCATGATTGCCACCAGTATTCCTATGAAGGTGAAAGACTCTGTAAGCTTTTTTGTAAAAGTCTCAAATTTTGATATGAGAGTTGTGCCTTTTACCTTGGAGACAGTTTTTCGTTTTAAACTGCTTATTATATTTTCGGAATTGTCTTTCTTCTGAAAGCTGTGTGTCCCGGATGTAGACTTGACTGTTTCTCCCTGTATTAAGCGATCTATCACGGGTTTAATTAATGCTAATTGCGCACCAATGAACAGTGTGAAAAGCCCCATGCAGAGCATGGTTAGAAAAACCATCTTCCAATGCGGTTTTGCGTACGAGAACAGTCTGCCACATTCTCTTATAGTGTTGTTATTCTTAGACATATAGCTATTCTCTTTAACTGGTACTGCTTACAAACTACTTACTGATTTGAAAAAGATGTTATCACACATATGTCTTTTGTCAATAAAAAGATTGAATTTTAAGTGGTGCTTTGACGGTTCAATATTTGTTATTGACCTATTCAAAGCATGGTAGATATAATCGCCCTTAAGTTCCTGTAATTTGGCAACTTACACAGCGGAAAATTATTTTGCGAATTTAATGAAAATACAGATATTACACAAATATTTAATAAAAGAGTTATTCAGGACATTCCTGCCATCACTGTTATGTTTTGAATTTGTATTATTACTGGGGTTTTCAATACAATTGCTTCATAAAGGGCTTGATGTGCCAAGTCTTTTCTCGGTTTTACCTTATATGGTTTTATACACTATACCGCATGCTTTACCTACTTCATTGCTTACTGCGACGGTAATGTCTTATGGACGGCTCAGTGCTGATAACGAAATTACTGCAATCAAAGTAGCCGGAATACATCTTCACAACTTAGTTACACCAGTTATCATTGTGGGAGTTTTCTTTAGTATATTGACATTGTATCTTAACGCAGAAGTCTTGCCAAAATCGTATTTTAAGGTGAGACAGCTCCAGGAAAAGGCGGTTAAACGAGTTCTTGCTACACATTTTATAACGGCCAAAAAGAAGATCGATTTTTTCCCATATCAGATATTTATTGGTGCTGTGGAAAGCAGTAATTTTAAAGATATTGCTGTTTTCGAATTTGCTGGCGAGATTATAGTTAGTGTGCTTTTGGCGGAGGAGGGCGAAATCGAGATAGATGACGATGGGTCTCAGGTGTTTCTAACGTTAAGGCGTGGAGAATTTCTTAAACCGGATTCCGGCAATAGTGTTGATTCTCCTACAACGGGGAGTTTTGAGGAAGCTGTATTTAAGATTCCATTAAGGAAAACAGTAAAACATTCAGCATTTAAATATACAACATTATCAAATCTTCTTGAACAGAGAAAAGAGATTGATAATGAGTTAAGCCATTTAGGCATACTGCCTAAAGATCCTGAAAAAACTATCAAGCGTGCACAAAGAGGGATTTCATCGATTGATGATAAAAAGAACGTAGTTGAAGCAAAGCTTCAAAAAGCTGAAAAGGAGATAAAGAGATCAGGAAGCAAGATTTTAAAACATGAGGGGACGATAAAGCGTGGGAAGTTCAATCTCAATGTTTACGAAAATTATATTAATGTTGCAAAAGGGAATATTAAAAATTTGACTAAAGAAGTGGAGAGCGAAGGTAATATAATATCTAACTGGACTCCTTTCGGAGATACCCTGGAAAGTAAACATGAAAGGGAAAAGGCGTTTGAAAAAAATATTTCGTTAATTAAGAAGATAATAGAGAAAGATAAACGAAGAATTAAGAGCACAAAGAGAAAGATCTTAATATCTCAAAGATTAATAGATGAAGCGAATGAAAAAATTGAAAAATTAACTCTGGAGGTTGGAGAACTTAACCGAAATAAAGAAGATCTGAATAAAGAGCACTCAAAATTTGCCGAACAAATTGTAATGGCAGATAAACAGAAGATGAGACGTGAATTATCAATAAACATTCATCAGCGGTTATCGCCTTCCCTTGCAAGTCTTACGTTTATATTGATAGGTATTCCATTAGGTATAATGACAAGAAGTAGTAATATGCTGGTCAGTGTGGGGATAAGTTTTATTTTAATACTTTTCATTTATTATCCGTTGGTTGCAACAGGATTAGTTGTAGCAGAGAGTATGGGCTTTCCGATTATTCCTTCAGTCTGGGGGGCAAATGTTGTTAATCTTATTATGAGTGCGTTACTGTTTAGAAAAATAATGAAATTATAATTTTTTTCATGAAAATATTCAACATTTCAGTTCGTAAAACAGTAGATAACAATCTTGACATTTTTATTGAATTAGTTATAGTAAAAGCTTCACGTAATCTGCGATATAGTTATTGTAATCAATACGTTAGAAATTTTCCTGATAGTAGTTTTAATTGAAAATGGCATACAATGACAGTTACAACAAACCGGGGCCGGGGTTTGGTTTATCAATAGGAAGTAAATGGACAAGATCTGTAATGATACTGATAATTGTAAATGTCAGTGTTTTTATCGTTCAGCTTCTGTTTTCCACTATTAGTTCACAATGGGCTGGAGTATATCCCGGGACCGACATAGATAGTATAGTACCGCAGTTAGCTCTGGGGCCGGATCAATTTACCACTATTTTCTGGCTTTATCAACCTCTCGCTATAGGAAAATTGTGGTTATGGCAGTTTGTAACGTATATGTTTCTTCATAGTATATCCAGCCCATGGCATCTAATATTTAATATGCTTGTACTGTGGATGTTCGGTAGTGAAGTAGAAAGGGCAATGGGCACAAGGAAGTTCCTGTATATGTACTTTACAGCGGGCATCTTTGCGGGTATATTTTGCTGCCTGTTCACTCCTGGCAGTCCGATCATTGGCGCATCAGGTGCAATTTTTGCCGTTGAAATTGCTTTTGCCATGTTCTTTCCTAACACTACGGTAATCTTTTACATATTCCCAATAAAGGCAAAATATCTTGTAATGATATTTGCCGGTATTACAGTTATTAGCTCTATTATGCCTGCAAGTGGTAGTACTGCGCATTTTGCGCATCTTGGAGGACTCCTTTATGGTTTCCTGTTCATTCGTTACGAACCCAGATTTAGCAGTTTTCTTCTGTCATGGCAGAATCAACAGCAGAAAAAAGAGTATCAAAAAGATGAGGATGTTAAAAGGCAGGTTGATATTTTGTTAGACAAAGTGAACCGGGGTGGCATGAAAAGTCTGACGAGGAGAGAGAGGAACTTTCTTAGAAGTGCAAGCAAGAGATATAGAAAAACACGCAGTTAAACAGTACACTATTTTCAGAAAGAAAAGCGGATAAAATAATGATTAATATAGCAATAAACGGTGTATGCGGACGCATGGGTTTAAGGATTGCAACACTTGTCGCGGAAGACAAAGATTTAAGGTTAGTCGCTGCTCTTGAAATGAGAGATCATCAACATATCGGAAAGGATTTAAGCGCCATAATCAGCCGTGGACACAATGATGTAATAATATCAGATGAGCTTAATGATTCAGCGGATGTGCTAATAGATTTTACCTCTCCTGATTCAACAATGAGTAGACTGAAAGCTTGTACCGAAAAGGGAATTGCCCTGGTGACAGGTACTACCGGTCTTGGCAGTGAACAGATGGAGCAGATTGAAAAGGCATCTCAAACGATACCATGTCTTTTTTCACCAAATATGAGTGTAGGTGTAAATTTGCTTTTCAATCTTGTTGAGTCTGTGTCGAAGATTCTGGGTGATGAAGCTGATATAGAAATAATTGAGTCACACCACCGTTATAAGAAAGATGCGCCGAGTGGTACCGCTTTGAAACTTGCAGAAACAATATGTTCTGCAACAAATCGGGAAATGGATGATGTTGTAATTTACGGGCGTAAAGGTTTTTCCGGAGAAAGGCCTCAAGACCAAATCTGTATACATTCAATTCGATCGGGTGATATTGTAGGAGAGCACACAGTAACTTTTTGTAATGCCGGAGAACGTCTCGAATTGGTTCATAAAGCACAAACACGAGATTCTTTTGCCTTGGGTTCCATTCGTGCTGCAAAATTTTTAGCTGGAAAACCTCCGGGTTTGTATAGTATGAAAGATGCACTAAAGGATATGTGCTAAAGCATACACACTAATACTCTGCAAAACTGAGCTTAGTCCTGCAATAACTTCAAACCGCAATTTCCGTTTGTCATGTTGAAATCAAGCCCTATCAATGGCCTGCCAATATGGCATAATAGGCATCTGCAAAAGAATAGTCTTGTACACGTAAATTAATAATAATTCCATAAGGTTATATATAACAGTTGTTTGTGTGATTAGCAAAATGTATGGTATATAGTTTGCTTAATCTAGTAGATCAGAAGATTTCTCTTGATTAAAGTTCAACTTCTTAAGTCTGTCATACGAAAGTCAGGCAAAATCTTCTGTAAGATAAAATAAAACAATTATCAATCTGATTAAGCAGAAGTATTGAATTTAATATTATAAGGAGAATTTTATGGAAAAAATCATTGGTATAGATCTTGGAACTACTAATTCTGTGGTGGCTATAATGGAAGGCGATAAGCCCAAAGTAATAACAAATGCTGAGGGAAACAGGATTACCCCCTCTGTTGTTGCTTTTACCGAAAAGGACGAGCGTCTGGTTGGGCAACTTGCCAAGAGGCAGGCTGTAATAAATCCGAAAAACACGGTGTTTTCTATTAAACGCTTTATGGGCAGGAGACATAATGAAGTTGCGCAGGAAGAGAAACTGGTGCCATATTCGATAGTTGGCAACCCTGAAGAATTGGTAAAGGTAGAAGCAAGGGGGAAAAGCTATACCCCTCCTGAAATCTCTGCAATGATACTTCAGAATCTTAAGAAAACGGCTGAAGATTATCTGGGTACAGAGGTCAAGAAAGCCGTAATTACGGTTCCTGCTTATTTTAATGACAGTCAGAGACAGGCAACAAAAGATGCCGGATCAATAGCGGGCTTGGATGTAGTTCGTATTATTAATGAACCGACTGCCGCTTCTTTAGCATACGGAATTGATAAAAAGAAAAATGAAAAAATAGCCGTTTTTGATCTTGGTGGTGGAACCTTTGATGTCTCCATTCTGGAGGTTGGTGAGGGTGTTTTTGAGGTTCTTTCTACAAATGGTAATACTCATCTTGGTGGGGATGATATTGATCAGGTGCTATTAAACTATATTGCTGATGAGTTTAAAAAAGAGCAGGGTATTGAACTACGGCAGGATCACATGGCTTTGCAGCGTCTCAGAGAATCGGCAGAAAAGGCGAAATGTGAACTTTCAACTTCAACAACCGCAGAGATCAATCTGCCTTTTATAACAGCAGACCAGGCCGGACCAAAACATCTGACCATGAGTTTGACAAGGGCAAAGTTTGAACAACTGATAGGTAGCCTTGTTGAAAAGTGCCGTCAACCATGCGAACTTGCTATGAAAGATGCGAAAGTCAGTCCTGCTGACATAAACGAAGTGGTACTTGTTGGTGGAACAACAAGATCGCCTATTGTTCAAAAACTGGTAAAAGAGATCTTTAAAAAAGAACCGAATAAAAGTGTGAATCCTGATGAAGTTGTTGCACTGGGTGCAGCCATACAGGGTGCAGTTCTTGCGGGTGAGGTTCATGATGTTTTGCTGTTGGATGTGACTCCGCTTTCATTAGGAATTGAAACATTAGGCAGTGTTTGTACTGTTCTGATTCCACGTAATACTACTATTCCTACTAACAAAAAGGAAATATTCTCAACTGCCGCGGATAATCAGACGGCAGTAGACATACATGTAATACAGGGTGAACGTTCAATGGCGACTGATAATCGTACACTCGGTCGCTTCCAATTAACCGGAATTCCATCAGCACCCAGAGGTATTCCTCAAGTTGAGGTTTCTTTTGATATTGATGCAAATGGTATTCTTCATGTGTCAGCTAAAGACCTCGGAACCGGTAAGGAGCAATCTATTCAGATAAAATCTTCTTCCGGCTTGTCTGATGAAGAAGTAAAGAAGATGCAGAAGGAAGCTGAACTGCATGCTGAAGAAGACAAAAAGAACAGGGAAGTAGTAGATGTGCTTAACCAGGCTGATCAGGTAATTTATTCAACTGAAAATACCCTGAAAGAACATGGTGATAAGGTTGATGAGGCGGAGAAGAACAACATAAACCAGGGACTGGAAAAACTGAAGAAAGCGAAAGAAGGAAAGAATGTTGATGAAATCAAGAAGGCTATAGATGAACTTCAGGAGTCTTCTCACAAATTGTCGCAGGCTATGTATGAAGCTGCCGCCAAAGAGCAACAGGCTGCCGCTGGTGCCGAAGCTACAGGCGAAAGTCCTTCTTCCGGAGAACAGCCTTCAGATGGGAAAGATTCTAAAAAGGGTAAAGAAGGTGACGATGTTATTGATGCAGATTATGAGGTAAAGGAATAAAATTTAGTGATCCTATTCCACTAGATGCGGAAAATTGCTAGTATTGATAGTAAGAAAAAAGCCGGGTTTAGCCCGGCTTTTTTCGTTTTGTTAGTTGGAGGTTTATAAAATGAGATTGGATAAATTTACCATTAAGGCACAGGATGCAATACAGGAAGCCCAGCAGTTTGCGGGTTCAAAAGGACACCAACAGGTAGAATCATTACATCTTCTTGTTAGTCTGCTTCAGCAGCGACAGGGAGTAGTGGTTCCTATTATGAAAAAACTGGGGGTAAATAGTGATGAAGTCCTTGCCAAAGCACATAAGGCCGTAGACTTGTTACCACAGGTGAGTGGCGTGCAGGGGCAATATATCAGTAATGAATTGAAAGATATATTAAACAAGGCCACTGTTGAAGCCGGTAGATTGAAAGATGAATATGTAAGCACAGAACATCTTTTAATATCTCTGGCAGATAATAAACAAAATGCAGCCGGAAAAATACTGCTTGAATCCGGAGTTAGCAGTACTGATATTTTTACGGCGCTGAAGGACATCAGAGGGAGTCAGAGAATTACTGACCAGAATCCTGAGGAAAAATATCAGGCATTAGAACGCTACTGCAAAGATCTTGTAGAGTTAGCGTCTAAGGGGAAATTGGACCCTGTTATTGGGCGTGATGATGAAATAAGGCGGGTAATCCAGGTATTATCACGCAGGACTAAAAACAACCCTGTGTTAATTGGAGAGCCGGGTGTTGGTAAGACGGCTATTGCAGAGGGTCTGGCACTCAGGATTGTTGACGGTGATGTACCGGAAGGGTTGAAAAACAAAAGGGTTAGGTCTCTGGATATGGGGGCATTGATTGCCGGTGCGAAATTCAGGGGAGAGTTTGAGGACCGTTTAAAGGCAGTTTTAAAAGATATTGATGCGTCTGAAGGGCAGTCAATCCTCTTTATTGATGAGCTGCATACGGTTGTTGGAGCGGGAGCTGCAGAGGGGGCGGTAGACGCTTCCAATCTTTTGAAACCTGCTCTGGCGCGTGGTGAACTTCGATGTATTGGCGCAACGACGTTAGATGAATACAGGAAATATATTGAAAAAGATGCTGCATTGGAAAGAAGGTTTCAGCCGGTATATATCGGAGAACCATCTGTTGAAGATACTGTCGCAATTCTCCGTGGTTTGAAGGAGCGTTACGACCTGCATCATGGTGTCAGGATTAAAGACTCCGCACTGGTTGCCGCAGCAACGCTGTCACATAGATATATCTCAGAGAGATTCCTGCCTGATAAGGCTATCGATCTGATAGACGAAGCCGCGTCAAAGTTGAGGATGGAAATAGACAGCATGCCTACTGAACTGGATGAAGTAGAGCGGAAGATAACTCAACTGGAAATTGAAAAAAAGTCATTAAAAAAAGAGACTGATGAGGAGTCAAAGAAGAGGGTTGAGAAACTGGAGCGTCAGCTATCAGGACTGAAAGAAGATGGGAGCGCACTAAGGCTGCATTGGGAAAATGAGAAAAAAGTAATAAAAGAAATTCAGGATTTGAATGCAAAAATTGATCAGGCAAAGGTAGACGAACAGACCGCACAAAGGAATGGCGATCTGGAAAAGGTTGCAGAAATAAGATATAGCCTGTTAAGGGATTATGATAATGATCTTCAAAAACTGCATGAAAGATTAAAGGATATCCAGAAAGATAGATGTCTGCTCAAGGAAGAAGTTGATACTGATGATATAGCCGAAGTTGTATCTAAATGGACCGGGATTCCAGTGTCAAGGATGCTGGAGGGCGAAAAAGAAAAGCTTATCAGAATGGAAGAACGTCTGAAAGAGAGGGTTGTCGGGCAGGGTGAAGCGATAGAAGCTGTTTCAAATGCTGTCAGACGCGCGCGTGCCGGGCTGCAGGATCCAAATCGCCCGATAGGCACTTTCCTGTTTCTGGGGCCAACGGGAGTTGGCAAGACGGAGCTATGCAAGGCATTGGCCTCTTTTCTCTTTGATGACGAGAGCGCGATGGTCAGGATTGACATGTCTGAATTCATGGAACAGCATTCTGTCGCAAGGCTTATAGGCGCACCTCCTGGATATGTGGGTTATGAAGAGGGGGGGAGATTGACAGAGGCAATAAGACGAAGGCCGTATTCAGTAATCCTGTTTGATGAAATTGAAAAAGCACATAAAGATATCTTTAACATTTTACTCCAGGTATTTGATGATGGACGATTGACTGACGGCCATGGGAGGACAGTTGACTTCAGAAATGCAATTATCGTGATGACCTCGAATATAGGAAGTCAATATATCCAGGATTTTATTGCTCATGGAAACAGGGAAGAGCTGGATAAGAATATCAGTAAAACCTTGAAGGAAATATTCAGGCCGGAATTCTTAAATCGCATTGATGAAACAATAATTTTCAGTAGTTTGACAAAAGAACAAATCGGAGATATTGTTGAGATACAGCTTGCGGAGCTTAAAAAGAGATTGAGTCAGCACAACCTGAAGTTGTCAGTGACAGAATCTGCAAAAAAGTGTCTGGTAGAGGAGGGGTATGACGTCTTCTATGGTGCGAGGCCTTTAAAACGCACAATTCAGCAACGTATTGAAAATCCACTTTCATTAGAAATTCTTCAGGGAAAATTTGAGAAAGCCAATGAAATAATCGTGGATGCAGACGGAACTTCTTTAACCTTTGAAACAAAACTTAGCGCGGTATAGCAGCAATCAAGTTATAAGTGCCTTAAATTCAATTTGTAATTTGTGTGAGGAATTGTGTTGTAATGAAATTTGATAAAAAAAAGATAATGTTTATAACTGGTATTTTGATAAGTATTGTCTGCTCGTGGATTTTTGTTAGGAAAATTGAATGGTCTAGCCTGGGCGTGGCTTTCAGGGATGCTAAATATATTTACATTTTCCCTACGATAATACTTATGTTTATCGCCCACTATATCAGAACGATTAGATGGGAGGTATTGCTATCACCGGTAAAAAAAGTATCTTTATTAAACCTGTTTTCTGCGAACATGATTGGTTTTATGGCAAATAATGTATTGCCGGCAAGGCTTGGTGAAGTTATAAGACCGGTAATCATAGCCAGGAAAGAAAAAATAAAAGTATCAACATCATTTGCTACTGCGGTGATGGAGAGGGTATTTGATATATTAGGTATTATAGTAATCGCCTCTCTGCTTTTCTATTTTCTGCCATCAGAGCCATCACAGAACAGACACGTTGGCGCGGCTAATCATATTGATATATCAACAGTCAATTCAAAGATAGTGGGACATGGTAGGGAAACTATAGCGGCATCACAATCTAATAGTCAGAAGAAAAAAGCCGATTCACAAGCTGTAATACACCAATTGAAGAAATGGTCTGCTATCATGGCGTTTTTTGGAATATGTGCGATAACGTCACTTTTCCTGTTGTCGTTGTATCCCAAAAAAGCGGGTGCAGTTTTTGAGAAACTGCTTTTCATTTTTCCACATCATCTAAGGGATAAACTGGTTAATTTACTTCATTCATTTATATCAGGTCTTCAGGTCTTTGACCATAATACAAAATTGATATGGGTAGGGGTACTGTCCGTTGTGATTTGGCTCATCAACGCAGCATCAATATATGTATTGTGTTACTCTTTTGACTTAGGCTTGTCTTTTGCCGGATCCTGCTTCGTTACCGTCTGTTTAGCCCTTGCTGTAGCATTGCCACAAGCGCCTGGTTTCATAGGAGTTTTTCATATCGCCACACAGAAATCTTTAGATGTATTTGGTATCGGTCTAACATCTGCTCAGAGTTTTGCAATATTACTGTGGGCGGTAAGTATCGTTCCTGTTACTATTGCAGGGCTACTGTTTCTCTGGAGAGAAGGGATAAGTTTCGGAGAAATATCTCATATAGAGGAAAAGATATCGGAATAATTCAATGACATTGCGTTCGGATGGGAGCGATGAGCTATTTCTGTTACCAATAACTCCGTCTCCCGGGCTTTCTCACAAAGAGTATGCGTATGATGTAGATATAGTATTACTCCTGACACAAATCCTCCTACATGTGCCCACCACGCTACACCACCACCGGATGTCGATGCCGTTAAAGATACTGCACCGCTAAAGAACTGAATCAAAATCCAGAAACTAATAACGACCACGGCCGGGAGTTCTATGATTTGAATGAAAAAGAAGATGGGAACAATCGTGGAAACCCTTGCGCGGGAAAAGGTTGCCATATATGCCCCAAGTACTGCGGCGATTGCCCTGCTTGCGCCGATACACGGTAATTCTGACTGGCTGTTAAAAAAGACGTGTGCAGATGATGCGCTGGTTCCGCAGAAAGATGAAACAGTTAATGGCGATAATCCCTATCGTAACATAAGGAAAAGTGTCTGAGAGATTTCTGTCTTTTATAGGTATCATTGCCGCTTTTTTTCTTCCGGAACCTTAAATGAAATTTTTTATAATAACTCTATTTCAACTGGGCCAGCAATTTATCATAAGGGAAATGCTTGCCGGGACAGACCGTTTTCCGGAAGGTTTTATGCATTATGACATTATCTTTATGGATGTTACAACGTTTCTGCAAATAATTTATTAAATACAAAAGAGATGAAATCTGTTGATTTGTGGGTTGGTCATTGTCAAAATTACCAACTAAACATATCCCTATACCATGTTTATTATATTCAGGATTTCCAGCGTGAGCGCCGTCTATCTGCTTATTCCATCTGTTTCCGACCTCTATCTGACCATCTCTTGAGCCGTTTCCATTCCCAATGAGAAAATCATAACCCAGGCCGTTGACCCAACCCTTCTTCTCCTTGTGATATCTGTCGATTGAAGCAGCATCACCAGAATCAGAAGCTGTGTGATGGATGACAATATACTTCCATGGCCTGATCTTAAATTGGTCCAGCTCTTTACGGACACCATACGGAACAACAACAGGCTGTGGCTTTCTGGGATTGTAGGTTGGCAATGTTGATACATGTGTACTGTTGCAGCCGTACATGACAGGTATAAAGATAAATAACGCCAAATAAGACCATTTAGATTTGATCATTATAGTCTCTCCGCTAATTTAAAAAAATACGTCCATAGGACGTTAGAATCATAAAATTTAGATAACAGTTATACGCTATTATGCCCGCAAATATTAAACCTGCAAAGTGGAAT
>JANLHC010000032.1 GCA_024654465.1 Candidatus Scalindua sp. | reverse complement strand
GGTGAAATTCACAGTAAAGGATTTGAGGAAATAATAACCGATTGACAGGCATAAAAATATGATATAATTTAAGTAGGTTATTTTAGACCCGCCAACAAGGCGGGCTTTTTTTTAGGGTAAATTCGCCCCTGACTATATGTCGGGGGTTTTTTATAAATTAATTTTAAACTATGGCATATGACGGAATACAGTTCGGTGCTAGAGTAGATGGCACGACTGAACGAAAACTACACGCTAAGGTTGTTGATAATGTGTTAAATGCTCCTTCTTACTTTTCCCGTCTTATGGGAATGGGTAAACCATTTATTGGTAAAACCTATGATGTTACAGTAGACATTACACAAGACACTCAGGGAGAATGGTTTACAGGTCTTGAGACATTAAATAGTGCGGCAGCTAATACGACAATTACATTGTCATATGCGCATACTGCATTTTCTCAGCCAAAGGTATCCATTATGCTTGAGAGTTTTGCAAATACCGGGTCAACTGGTACGATCCCGCTTGATGCTTTTAAATATGAGAAAGCAGCGGCAGAAGCTCTTAATGCAGTTGGACAGACTGTTTATGGAACAGGCGCAGGTGATGAGCCTAATGGTTTAGGTAACATAGTTCTTGACTCAGGTACGATTGGTGGACAATCAAGAACGACTTATACCCAGCTTAACGCGACAGTTACAGCGTCAGGTGGAACGCTTACTCTTGCCAAAATGGCAACACTTGATGACACGATTTCCAGCGCATCAATGAGTAATGAAGAGCCAAACATGGGTCTTACGACAAAAACAGGATTTAGTCTGTATGAACAACTGTTATCACCGAGTGTCCGTTCTGAGTTTAGATCAGTCGGATATGATGCGGTACCAATTCGAGGAGACTCAATCGTAAAGCGAGTTGACCTTAAAGGTGCGGCAGGATTTACCGCACTTTCCTATCGAGGTTTCCCAATTATGCGGGATGACTATGCAACATCAGGCGTTTTATTCTTCCTTAACGAAAGATATTACGCATGGCATGGGAGATCCATTGTTCCTGATGAATACCGAGAAATGCTTTCAAAGGTAAACCTTGGAACAACTAAAGCATATGAAGGAACTGGAGCTGAGGCAATGAAAGCACCATCTGAATACAATGGATGGTTCTATCAGAAACCGCAGATGCTTCCAAATCAGGCAGGTACGATTGCCAGATTCTATGTAATCGGGCAAATATGTGCGACCGGATTTAGAAGACTAGGGAAATTAACTGGAATTACAGGAGTTTAAAAATTATAAATTATTAAATTACTAATATGAGTTCACATGGATTGACAGGATACGTTGCCATAAGTGGCACAGATCCTTACAAACAGGAAGATGCACAAATGCACCCGCTTGGTGCGTTTGGAATAGCTGAAAATGGTGATATGTACCGATATGCCCGAAAGATCACGACTGATCTTATTGCGGGAAATCTACAAGTATCACTAGCACGTGAAGGAAATCATCAGAATGTTGCATTATCTGCGGCTGCTGCGATTGGCGATAAATTAGTTATCCCAACAGTTGGTGGAACGGCAGTTGATGCCAATGAGTACGATGAAGGATGGCTTGTTTTCTCAGATGTCTCGCCAGAGGGTGAGCAATATAAAATAACAAGTCACGAAGCAAATGCAGGAACGCTTGCAACGGATGTTTACATTGAACGGGGTTTACTAACTGTTGCAACAACCAGTTCTGAGGTTACCTTGGTAAGAAATCCTTGGAATAACCCAGCAATCTCACAGCTTATTGCAGAACGTCCAGCTGGAGTATCTATTACCGACTGGGACGTATCAGTTGCAGGATTTGGATGGCTTAAAACACGCGGACTTGCCGCAGTTTTATCAGATACCACAGGAGTAACTGTAGGATATGTTGTATCAATTTCAAATCAGGTTAACGGCGCAGTTGGCGTAAAGTCTGATATGGATGATGAGGTAGCAATTGGACAGGCGATGCAGACAGGTACAGCTGGAGAGTTTAATCCAGTTTGGTTATCAATTGACTAATTATTAATTTCTTATAGGAGTTGACGAGAAGATAATATCAATTCAGGAGTCCTATAAGTAACAAATTACTTTTATGAAAGCACGAGACTATATACCTGCTTTAAAACACGGTGCAAAAATAATGCCCGAGGATTTGGCAGGAATGATTGGATTACCATCTGTTGGAGACATTTTTTATGTTGATCCATCGGCAGGCTCAGATACCGCAAATAGTGGTACCAGTCAGGATGACGCACTGAAAACAGTGGGAGCAGCCTATGCTAAGGCAACGAGTGGACAGCATGACGTTATTATTATTGCCCCAACGGGGGGAACTGGTAGAACTACAGAAACAGCAAAAATTACATGGGCTAAAAGGTTTACCCATTTAATTGGTAGTGCAGCTCCTAATGGTTCTAATGTAAGAGCAGGAATGTCAGTTGTTGCAGATACTGGTTCTACTCACGGTGGTGCTGGATTCTATCTTACTGAGAATGGATGTATATTCAAAAACATCAATTTCTTCAATTCATCTGCAACAGCATTTGTTGCGTTTGAAATGACAGGAGATTACAACTATTTTGAAAATTGTCATTTTCAGGTACAAAATGCAACGGCATTAGATGATGCAGGGGCAGCAGCTTGTAAACTGTACACATCTTCAGAGAATACCTTTGTTGATTGTTGGTTTGGAAGCGATACGGTATTGTCAACTGGAGCAAATGCAAGTCTTGAATTTGCTACAGATGGTGTATCAGGAAATGCAAGAAATACATTCAGAGGATGTACGTTTGTCAGATATTGTGATGCGGGAGCACCGTTTCATGTAAAAGCTGATGCTAGCCAAACAGTTGATAGATTTGTTCTATTCCAGGGATGCTTCTTCAATAATTATGTGTCAGGTGGGTCGGGAGCAACGATGACAGATGCTATGTCTGTTCACGCAACGCCAGGAGGAAATGTTGTTTTACAAAATTCAGTTTCTGTAGGCAACACAGGTTGGGCGAGTAATTGTACAAGCGTATTTGTTGAACCAGTTTATGCTAATACCAGTACAGGTCTATTGGTAGCGGCTAACGCATAATGACCTAATTAGCAATTCACTTTGTTCTTCAATGTACATTGGAGGACAGGTGTGAGTTACTAATATATATAAAACTTTGGCAACCTCAACAAGTTCTTTCTGGCGGGACGGCAACCGTGTTCCTATTACTCAAAACGGGGTAATCGTATCAAAGGATATAACTTTTACTACTGATGGAACTGTGGTCAAAGCTCTTTTTACTGTAACAGGTTCTGTTATGGTAAACGCTCTGTATGGAGTTGTTACAACCGCTCTTGGAAGTAATCACACGGCAGCATCATTTCGTATAAATGACCAAACAGCGCAAGTCTATTTGACCGCAGTTGGTGGAACTACTCTTTCATCTATCGCGGCAGGTTCCTTTATTATTAAAGATAAGTTGGTAGCAGTTGCCGTAACTAAGATTGATAATGCGGCAGGAGTAGTAACTGAGTCTGCAACCGCAGGTATTCCTCTATTCTCCCCGGTAATCATCACAAAAAAAACAGCAGCTCTTACTCAAATTGAGTATAGATACATAACAAATAACACCTCACTTGGTGCAATGACAGTGTATTGTGGATTTATTCCACTGAGTGGTGACGGTGATGTAGCAGCAGCCTAAGTCTCTGATATAATATCCATATATGAAACGTCCCGATCCACAGGAAAAACGGGGTCTTTTTAACTCACTAACACATGACTTTTCCTACGAATGGCTTGACGATACAAATAAACCTCACACGCTTACCATTAAATCTCACGAAATAGGCTATTTTCCGACAGGTCAATGGCAGTTTATGCGTCGTCACTTGGCAGATGCCGTCATAAATACCCGTAGTATCAAAACAAATTATGAGGATGAATATAAAGAAGTATTAAAAGAAATTGATGTAATACTATGATTAATGAAATAAAAGAGCTTACCGATAAACTGATTGCTTTACTCGTATCAATATCCCTTCAAAATGAAGAATTTGAAAATAAACGGAAGAATTTAGATGAATTTGACCATAAACTACGCTCAAGAGAGGAAGATTTACGTATTCGAGAGGATAATTTTAAAGAAGTTAAGGAAATGGTTAAAAATCAGGAGGAAAGTAATAGTAAGCGTGCGGTAGAGATTGGGAAAAAGGAAGAATATATACGGTCCGAGCTAAGTAAGCTTGAAAAAGACAAATTATTCTATGAAGAGCTTGAAACTAAAGAAAAAGACCTAGAGAATAAAGAAAAATTACTGGATGACAAGATAATACAGGCTGAGACCATAGAAAAAAGGATTGAAGAGTTAAAAAGGCGTGAACTTATGATTGAAAAGGAGAAAGAGGTGGCCCGTA
>JANLHC010000027.1 GCA_024654465.1 Candidatus Scalindua sp. | reverse complement strand
TTTATTACCCATTCTCCATGTAAATCCTTTACAAATGTCAATTGAAAAGAGGATTTTTCATCTTTCAATTCACTTGTTATTTCATATATTGCGGTATTCATTACCACTTCTACTATTTGAATGTTTGCAAGATCTTTACCTATTTTTTTTCTACCATCAGAATTCAGCGTTTTAAACAGTTTTCTATACCTGTCACTTGCCGTATGATGGAAATAGTTTACTGCTTTATCAATATCATTTTGCTCCAACGCCTTCAACATACCGTTCCACTTTGCTCTAAGCAGAATGTCTAGTTCCTTTAATTCATCGTTTGTCAGTTCTTCCCATACTTCATTTTCTATTGCCGGCATTATAGCTGCGATGGACTCATTAATCCGGTCCAGTTTTTCCTTAGACAATCCTTTTTTGACATCATCAATATGTAATAAAACATCCTTTAATCTGTTTTTCTCTTCTTCATCCAGTTTATTATATATCTTTTCAATTCTACAGATCTGTGCGTTGCCAATATATCCCAACAGTTTTTCAAAAGATTCATCCTTCAATTCCCCGGAATGCCGGTTTAAGAAGTTTTTGCATTGCTGTGTATATTTTTCCACTTCAACCGGAGAAGAGTATGAATAACTTTGTAAACCAATTAACAGTATAAAAACAACTATTTGAACGACCCTTTTCTTCTTTATCATAAATAAATCCTTAAATATTGTGATCTTTTCCTGTCAGTAATTTCCCTGATCTTCCTTTTTTGTAATTTCTTATGACTCCAACAATGCCACTCTTCCCAGCCATTGCAGGTTCTTTTCCAGTTCCTGCTTTAGTATGTTATGAATGGTTTCTTCATCGGTTACCTGTCCGTCTTTATCTGTTAGCGTTACCGCTTCCTGTTGTACCAGTTCATGCATGATTTTCAACAATGCATCACGGTCATTCTCTCCGTTCAGATAGGGTAGTAGAAATCCGCTCAGATGCAATAGATCCAGCATTTCATGGCGCAGATTTGTTACCTTGGCAAGTCCATGCTGAGCCTGCCATTGTGCTATTCTACTGGCTAGTGGCTTTTCACTCGCAGTTGTGGTGTAAGGAGGTTCATATAACCGTAACTCAACCAGCTTTATATTGATAGAAAAAGCACTAAGAAGGTTATCCAATAAAATAAGTGTGTCACTTTCGATAGCTGTTTTATCCGGAAAGGCCGATTCTTTATTATGGATGCCTTGCACTACTTCGTCCAATAACTCTGCAAGAGAAATCGATTTAGGTGAAGAGCGAAATAAATATATCAGGGCCGCTTTTGTAACTGGATGATCAGTTGAGAACTCGGCATCATCAGTGCTCTGGATTTTGAGGTTGCTGTTATCCTGAATATTTATCTTGTCCGTTACCGGCCGGGCATGGCTGGCTGCATATAATTTTGACAACCAGGATTCATCTGCCTTTACTAATCGATTAACATCTATTTCTTTATGACACAGCAATATCTGGCGGAAATTACAATTGCGCAGGAAGTCCATATACTGTTCCAATGCGATTACATTCTTACTCATATTGAGCAATGTTTCTGCAGTCTCCTGTTTCAGATTGCTGATCATGGATTTTGAGAAATCCGCGTCTATCAAATACTGCAGTCCATGCCGGGAAGCATGTTCTACAACCTCATGAAAATAAAATGCGTCATTAACCTCCTCCAGGTCGTCGTGCAACAGGCCGAATTCATCTTCCTGTACATTCCGACGTCTTTGAATATCAAACTGATTATAAACATTCAGCAGACTGGTATAAGCATTGAGAAATACACCGTATTGATCTTTGACATTGACAGACTTTGCCAGAAAACCAATCAGATTCTGGGCCTTTTCCAATCTGTCACGGGGCTTCTCTATATGTCGAGTATGGTACAGCATCATATCCCGCATCGTGCCCTGCATCCGCCAGCCGGGATATGCGTTGAAACTGACATATGCTACTCCGTCCGGCGCCAGGTTCTCTTTACAGATTTGCATGAGTCGTTCACGAACAGGCTCCGGAGTCCATGAATAAACACCGTGCGCAATGATATAGTCAAATTCTCCGATATCTTCACTTAAAGACAAGATATCAGCTTGTATTAGATTTACATTCTTCAGTCCCAGGCTGTCAATAGTGTTCTGTCCGACCTTTATCTGACCGGGGGAGAAATCTATACCCATAAATCTGCTCTCCGGCAGTCCGTATGCCATCGGTATAATATTCCCTCCCACAGCACATCCCAACTCAAGCACTCTGCAATCAGTTACAGGCGCGGGCTGCATTCCCATAATTGTTGCCAGCATCCCCAATCTGTCGGGATGAGTCTGAGGATAGCTCAAATGGGCGTAAGGAACGTCTTCGTAACTTTGCTGTAATTTATCTCCTGCCACCTTATTCCTCTCCTGCATCACTAAAATCAAGCCTGCCTTCCGCGTCTTTATTAAAACTGTCATGGCACGCGTCACACGAATATACTAAATTGTTGAATTCTAAATCCGCTCTTTCGGAATAATGATTTTTACTGGCTAGCATTAATTTATTTATTGCGCTGTTAAATTGATTGCTTAACATAATAAATCTTAATGAAATATCATTATTCTCAATCATATATTGTGTTACACAACTGAAGCCGATACCTTCTTTAAGCTCTTGCGTCCACATATCCATTTCAACCCAATCGTTATTTTTTACAGCCCTTGATAATCTCCTCAT
>JANLHC010000009.1 GCA_024654465.1 Candidatus Scalindua sp. | reverse complement strand
TCCGCTCCCATTGGTGTATTAATTGAGATGTAAAAACTACTACCAATATCAGTAATCATAATATCGTATCCTTCACCTACATCCAGACAGCCAACACTTGCACAGAGAGCGTGTTCATAGCAGGGTTTAAGGCAGTCCATGCCTATGATTACAGTTTCAGCACGTTTGTGGGTATAATTTATATCTTCGTAGTCAGAGGAAAATATCCTGTCCAGTAGATTGATTCCATGAATATCACAGGGCCTGACACCAAAAAGCACCTGTTTTTTAGACTCAATAACAGGCTGTATGTCCGGATGTGGCTGAGTATCAAAACGAAGCAGAGTTTCCTGTTGAGGGAATAAATATTTTTTAGGTGGAAGAATGGTTGGTATGTAATCATCCAGAGGATCAGTAAATTCATCTGTCTCGTCAAATACATAAAAGCCTTCTTCCTTTTCTTTCACACCATATACGGTAAATTCATCCTTAAGATTTTTGTAAAAGGAACTTATCTCATTTTTATTAATTATTTTTCTCTTCATTTTTATAAATATTTATATTAGATTTGGTACTATATACCCAGTCAGTACTTGCAAAATAAACTACATTATGTACTAGATAATTTCGATCGCGCCGTTTATTTTAACCGTGTTTTTAATAGATTCAACAATTTTTTATAGTCCAAAACCAGATCGTTTTTACCATGAACACAAGAAATGAATTTATTGTATTTATATCTCATTTATAAGATGTATAATAATTGTAGATTATAGATACTTCGTTTGGGTTCGTAGAGTTGACTTATGAACGTTTTAGTTTGATTAGTGGGGTGAGGAATATGATGGTCGAAGAAACAGATTCTGAGAATAGACTTAACCAGCGACTGAATCTCTCTTTCGATATTTCGTTATCAGAGCAAAAAGGTAAGACGATAAATGTTAGTGCGACTGGTGCTTATTTCGAAATAATAACAGATAACATAGATGCATTTGTCCCCGGATCAGTAATTCCGCTTCAAATAGCAGCAATTGGCTCTAATGAAAGAACGCTCAATCTTAGTGGAGAAGGGTTAATTATCAGAGAGGACATAAAGGAAACTTCCAGTGCCGGTAACCGTCTATGCATAGCTGTCCAATTTACAGAAAAACTTAATGTAAATACGGACTCATCTTGATAATTAGGATATAAATGGTGTGATGTAGTCTGGTATGGAAATTCTGAAAACGCTATCTTGGAATTTACTTTAATCCATGTTCCTTGAAACAGGAGATATACTTTGTGTCAGTACCGAGAACGTGGTTAACTAACCAACTCTTTAAGTGTTCAAGAATTTCACATATCAGTTGGCGATTGCTGTCAGTGATTTTATCGAAAAAAACCATTGTCTCAATGGAGAAAGCCTGGTGCTCTTTTCTGTATCTATTCCAGAACATATTTATCACCACGAGATGGCCGTTCGGTATTGAAGCCCAGTTTCTGTTCCACAACTTCTGCAAACTCCTTTGATACTTCCTCTTCTCCATGTGTAATAAATACCTTACGGGGTGGATTGTTCTTAAACGCAGATATCCATTGTAATAATTCATCTTTATCTGCGTGAGCGGAAAACCCATCAACTTTTATCACCTTGGCCTTTACCGGAAAATGTTTTCCATGTATCCGCACCGTTTTTGCGCCATCTACAATTTGCCGACCAAGTGTCCCTATCGCCTGATAACCAACAAAAAGAATTGTGCATTCAGGCCTGACGATGTTATTTACAAGATGGTGTCTTACGCGTCCACCGTTACACATACCGGATCCGGCAATAATAACTACTGAACCTCTAATATAGTTTATTGCTTTTGACTCATCTACCGTCCTGCACAATTGTAATCCCGGAAGGTCACATGGATGTTTGCCACTACGAAGTAATTCAGCCGCTTCTTCATCAAACAAATCCGTATGATGACGAAAAACATCAGTAACTCTAATTGCCATAGGGCTATCAAGAAAAACCATAATGTGTGGGATCCGGTCCTGACGTAGAAGTTCGTTTAAGCGGTAAAGTACTTCCTGTGATCGTTCTATTGCAAAGCTTGGGATAATAACGTTCCCACCATTATCATTAGTATTGTTGATAATATCGCTTAGAATTTCGTGAATATCTGCTGCAGAAGAATGGGTTCTCTTGTTGCCATAAGTCGATTCCATCACAACATAATCGGCCTGATGCAATATCGTAGGATTTTGAAGTATTGGGGTATTTTTTTTACCTATATCACCGGAAAATATGAGAGTTCTTTCCTCTCCATTGCTTTTAATTAATAGCTTAATAGTTGCAGAGCCGAGTATGTGGCCTGCATCATAAAACACTGCTTCGATACCGTTTCTCAGATCAAGTTTCTGTTCATATGCAATCGAAGAAAAAAATGAAAATGAGGCTTCAGCGTCTTCCTTCGTATATAAAGGGATTTCCGGATAATCCCCTTTTCTATTCTCACGATTATGCCGTTTTTGCTTATATGCAGCGTCTTCTTCTTGTATTTTAGCCGAATCAAGAAGCACAATCTTCGCAATTTCAGTTGTAGCAGGTGTACAATAGATTCTGCCTCTGAAACCTTCCTTAACTAATTTTGGTATTAAGCCACAATGGTCCAGATGGGCATGAGTTAATAATACGATGTCTAACTTGTCAGGTGATATATGAAACGGTTCCCAGTTCAAATTTTTTAAACCGCGCTCCTGGTATAATCCGCAATCAATAAGCAAGCGGATGCCATTAGCTTCAACAAGGTACTTCGAGCCGGTCACGTTACGAGCGGCCCCTAAAAAAGTTATACAAATTTCCATAATTCTGTATTTATGGTTAAATTCAGTTTTTCGGTTGTTCAGTGGAATTGTTTTATAAATTTAAACACGTTGAAAGCGTAGGGCACTAGCATCTTCCTGTTCGACAGTTCTACTGTCGAACAGGAAAGAAAATACATCAATTATTTTTTCTTTTTTGCTGTCGTCTTTTTGGCGGTAGTTTTTGCTTTTGTCTTTGTTTTAGGTTTTACGCCGGCTTTTAGCTTTGCTTTAGTCTTGGCTTTCGCTTTAGCCGTTGGTATTGCTTTTGGAGAACATACGCTACTCCTGCTCACTGCAACCCTGCCACAACCTTCACAATAGTATTTGAATTTGAGGACTTTAGGTGCACATACATGTCTTGTGTCGGTCTCTACTGCTCCGCAATACTCACAGACAAGTGTTTTTTCCAGAGGGGCAGGGGTACATAAGTGACCTTTCTTTGGAGCGACTTTTCCACATGTACTACAGGTATATACTTTTTTCACACTCTTTTTCTTAACAGCCATATTTATCTCCTTTCATTTAGGTTTAAATTTCCGCTTAAATCAAGGCCAAGATCAAAATGTGTTACTTCATTCCACAACAACCTGTGCCGCTGCAGGAACCTGGCGATGATGGGGGCATGTTTCCTCCACCTGCCGATTCAGATATTGAACCACTTGCGAATACTGAGAACTGTTTTTCTAACGATTTACCACCACATTCAGGGCAAACTACTTTTTCATTATTCCTCTGAAGTATTTCAGAAATTTTTTCACACTTTTTACATTTATATTCATATAACGGCATTTCTTTTCTCTCCGATAAAAAAGGTAAAGTAACAAACTGTTAAAACAATGTCAAGGTGTTATAGATATCTGATTGAAGTTTCATTTTATCATTTGTAATATATAAACTAACATTATAGTTGGTAATGCATAAATATTTTTTCAAGCGAATGTTTACGTGAGTGCTTTTTGTTGTGCTTCTTCTTCAAATTCAATTTTATCCTGATCGTACTTTTCAGTTGCGTCTTCAAGATCATTGTAGAGAGTGTTAATATGGTTTTGTGTCTGTTTACTTGATTTAGATAGTCTTGATATTGCGGCTCCATCCTGGTCGTGTGACGCTTTAATCATTGACTCCATATCTATTTGGAGTTGCTGTTCCGCTTTTTCGATATTCTTTTCTATTTCTTTGATTTTCTTTTCAATGGGGGCCAATACCTTTGAGCGCCTGGCATTAAACTCAGCACGTATTTTTCTTTGCTCTTTCTTGCTCAGGCACTTTGTGTCTTCCTGATTAGATGATTTTTTCTTTGTGTTGATACTGTCCTGATCGCCCCACCCGATTTGATCAAGGAATTGAGAATATGTGCCGTGAAAGAAGAATATTCTATCATGGTGGAATACTATCAGCTTATTTGCAACCCTGTGGAGGATGTGTTCGTTGTGGGTGACCATGAGCACTGCACCACTAAAGTTGTCAATAGCGTCCATCATGGCTTCACAGGACTGCATGTCAAGATGATGAGTTGGTTCGTCAAGCAAGAGAATATTAGTTGGCATAACAAGCAGTTTTCCAAGTAGTGTTCTGCACTTTTCACCTCCTGACAGAACTTTTATCCTTTTCAGAGCACTATCTCCGGAAAACATCATCGCACCGCAGATACTTCTGACTCTTCCCCTCTCAATGCCTGAGACAGTTGAGGCAATCTCTTCTTCAACTGTCAGTTGATCATTCAGGGTCGCAGTGTTTGCCTGTTCATAGTAACCAATCTTAGTCTGTGGATGGTTTCTAACCTTTCCTTCGTTGGGTGTCAATATGCCGGCCAGTAATTTCAACAATGTTGTCTTGCCTTTACCATTTTTCCCGATTATGCATATCTTATCATTACTCTCGATATTAAAGTTAAGATGGTCTATGAGAGGTGAATCGTTACCATTATAGGAAAAAGTCAGGTCCTGCGCTTCCATTATGGATTTAGCAGGGAATGGTGCGGAATTAAAAGAAAATGAGAGTGTGGATATTTTTTCAAGTTTATTCAGTACTTCCTGTTTCTCAAGGGATTTGACGCGTGACTGTACCAGACTGGCATGGCTTGCCTTTGCCCTGAAACTGTTTATGAAATTTTCTGCCTGCCTACGTTTTTTGTCTTCATTGAGACGCTGTTTTTCGTGGATTTCCTCTGATTTTAATATCCTGTCATAATACTCCTGTGTGGTCCCTTTGATCTTTACAATTTTATGTCGATGAATACCCAATGTATGTGTCGCAACACTGTCTGTGAATCCCCTGTCATGGCTTATAATGACAATCTCATTTTTCCAGTTATTCAGGAAACCGGTCAGCCAGCGTATGGAAACAATATCCAGGAAATTAGTTGGCTCATCAAGTAAAAGGAGATTCGGGTCTGAGACTAATACCTTTGCAAGATTCAACCTGATTTGATAACCACCGGAAAATTCAGATGGATTACGGTCAAAATCATCTTCAGAAAAACCAAGGCCGGAAAGCACACTCTTCACCCTCCAGTCATCACCCTTTTGATCATCGGGAAGACTGCAGCATCCTTCCTCCAGAACAGTTGGTTTTGTAAAATTAATGTGCTGACTTAAATATCCTATGCGATAGTTCTTTGGAACGGCAATGACACCCTCATCACACTGTTCCTGCCCTGTGAGCATTCGGAATAACGTTGTCTTTCCGTGTCCATTCCTGCCAACCAGTGCGATGCGTTCACGGGGGTTCAGGTTAAAAGAGATGTTGTCAAAGATAACTTGTCCGAGATAGTGTTTGCTTACGTATTGAACGGAAATCATAATTTAATATCATGTAATTAATTCGTTTATTTTTTTTTGGTTCTTGAAAGTAACTTGTCAGTTATTTCACCCCAATTGTTTTTGAAATTCATAGCCTTATCATCAATATAGGCAACCCCAATCGGTTTGTCCGGTACCCATACATCATCAAAAGGCAGTTTATAGTATTTCATATAGTCCCTTATCCTGTCGAACTGATCACCAATGAGTACATTCTTAAACTTAAATGATGTTCTGCAGGAATGGATAACAATACGGTAACCGGCTTTTCTTAATGTATCTAATGCTTCCTGAACACCTTCAGTCGGCTCTCCAACATCCGGAAAACGGTGCTCACAAATAACACCATCAAAATCAACAATCAAGGACGGCCCTTTTCCCATAATTGCTTCCTATATCTTCCCCTTTTTACTTTTAACAGATAAGACCGGGCATGGTGCTTTTCTTACTACCTTTTCGGCAACGCTACCAATCAGCATATGTGCAATACCTGTCCTTCCATGTGTGCCAATGACTATCAAATCGATATTCTTATCCTTTGCTGTCGTTATAATTTCAAGAAATGGTACTCCAAACAAAATAATTGTCTCAACTCTGTTTTGAATTTCTTCAGGAACTTCGGCTAATAATTTTTTCTCTAATAGCTCTCTGGTTGATTGGTCTAGCGCTATTTTCATTATTAACGGTTCTTGTTCATAAACAGGGCCACCATAATCAAAAACCCTGCTATCCACCACGTGGGCCAGATATAGGGTTGCATCATCGTCTTTTAACATCAGATGTATTGCATATTGTAATGCTTCTTCAGCGTTTTCTGAAAAATCAAAAGGGCATAATATATTTTTTAATTTTATCATTTGAATTCTCCTCCGTATATCTTATCTAAATATACTAAATCGAATCGCAGGGATTCCTCGTTCATCAAAGCGGTAAATGCACTCGCATTGTTTACCATGTGAGATTGTACTGCAAAAGGAAGTTTCTCGCTCAAGTATAACTACTTAAGGCATGACAAATTCATGGCCGGGTTGTCTGACTGTTAACACGGGACAGGGAGCCTTTCTTACAACCTTTTCAGACACGCTGCCCAGCATCATATGTGAAATACCGGTTCTTCCATGCGAACCGATTACTATCATATCAATCCCTTTTTCCTTTGCGATGCTTATAATTTCTGCGAAAGGAATACCCTGGATTACAATAGCTTCTACATCCATGTCATCTCTGATCGCCTCCGGTATACAATCAAGAAGTTTTGCTCTTAACTGTTCAAATGTCTCTTCATCCGGTATCGGTTTTGATATCGCATCTAATTCCTCATTAAAAGAACGGATGTCGATAATATGCAGCAGAAACAATTTTGCTTCTTCTTTCATCGCAAATGAGACAGCGTATTTCAGCGCCTCTTTTGAGCAATCTGAATGATCGATAGGGCATAATATTTTCTTTAAGGTTATCATTTTGGACCTGGCTCCTTTCAACCCGCCCGAACGACGTAGTCGGGCAAATCGCTAACTTATAGTTTTCAGCTTTCAGGCTGTGGTTACTTTAATAACAATGAGTAACATTGAAAATTCCTATACAATTAATTAGCCGGCAAAATAAGCTGATTTATCTGCATAGTAATACCGCGCAACTTACTTTTCTCATAATCTGTACAGTAGTATTTCCAAGGATTAATTCTCTTATTTTAGAGTGGCCATAGGCACCCATTACCAGCAGGTCATAAGAGCCTTCATTGCAGGAATCCAGAATTGCACTCACGATTTCACCACCCTTAAGGAGCTTGTCATACGTAATGTTGAAATCTTTCAGATTTCCATCTGCTTGAGAAAGGATATCTTCACCGGCCTTTGTATCATCAGATACGGTAACAACGGCTAGAGGAAGTTTCATTTCTTGCGCAATCTCCGCACCTGCTGTCAAAGCCTTGGTCGAGAAAGAACTGGCATCATACGCAACCAGTATTTTTGTAATCTTCTTATATTTTTCCGGGGTCACCAATACAGGCTTATGCGTTTGCCTTACAACAGACTCCAGGTTTGAGCCTAGAAGAGCGTCACGCCAGAACGCATGTTCACCTGACTTTCCCATTGCTATCATATCGCATCTTTTTGCAGATTCTACTATCTCTTTACTCACTATCCCTTCCTTCATTGTGCGTGCACAAGGAATCCTGGCAGTGTTGCATTTCCCCTCTAATTCATCCAGGGCCGCCTCGGCAGTATCCTCCATAAACTTTCTTAAATTCTGCTGGAAATCACCGTAAGGTACCATACCACCAATGCTTGTTCCCAAATCTCTCATAAATGGCCCGGCTAATTTTTTTATATCAATTATTGAGAGTCCTTCTATTTCTGAGTTGAATGACCTTGACAGGTCAATCGCATAATCAACTGCGACCAGGCTTGTGTCTGAAGAATCAATCGGTACAAGTATTGTTTTAAACATCTCAATCTCCATAAAAAGTTACAAACTCTGCTAGAATCAGGGTGTACGTAATCTTATTTTTTTATTTATAATACTACACTATATATTTAATGTCTATACATAAATTAGCTCTCGAAACCTCTGAAATTAGGCATTCGGCAACTTTAAAACAAATAGGACGCAGATTTTCGCAGATAAACACAGTTTAATCCTGGTAATCTGCGCTTATCTGCGTCCACTTTGAAATTCCTAAACATATATTTAAGACCACCCCTTTCCCTCCTTCGCAAGGTTATTGCATTTTTTTTTGTTGGTATATCATATCACGCGATTTATTAAGAGATGCGACAGGTTTGCCTATCTTGTTGACATGCTGAAAAAGGTTGTGGCAAGACTTGCAGGTTCAAAATTAACTTGAATTTCACTACAGAGAAGCATAATATTAGTGGCTTGAATAGATTCAGGACCACGATGATATAAATGTTAAGAAACATTATAGCCCTGCCTCCAATTTCCCTGATCGATAATTTAGCGGCAAGCAAAGTA
>JANLHC010000004.1 GCA_024654465.1 Candidatus Scalindua sp. | reverse complement strand
ATAATTCGATCTAAAAAAGAGCAACCAAATCCCCCAATAAACCCCCTTGTGGAGAAGGAGGAAGAGGAGAAATCTGGGGGATTTGGTCAAAAAATAATCTCTACCATTCATCATGAATTAAGTCAATGTCATTGGATCGGGCAGGGCAGCTTAACCTGGAAATTCATATATATTCAAACCAGATTCTTCATTTTCATACTTGTAGCATTTATAACTTTTGATATACTACAAAAAACATTAACTGCTGGTTCAATTACTATCTTCCTGTATTTGAAGGTTGGCCTCCCTGCCATACTCTGTGATTGAACCAGCAGCTTATAAAAAGACGAGTACAAAATCTCATACAAACAGTTTGCCTGATTCCAAAAAACCTTCTCACGCTTCTTACAAACACTTCTGTACTTACAAGAAAGTATAATCGTATAATATCAAAATATATGCCAATAACAGCAAACTGCTTGATATTTTCTTTTTCAAATACAGATCCAAGGTAACTCTAGAAACTAACATAGCTTACAAATATTCTAAAGAGCTTTATCACTGCACCTGTTAAGCGAACGAAATTAAATTCCCAGAAAACTTACTGCGCTATGGCGCAATAGTGAGCCGCTCAGATGTGTGCCAAGGCACACTATTGAAAGTGTGTATTATCGATGCGATCTACTGTTTTTTCGTCTCGATTTTGTAATCTTTAATCTTTCTATAAATATTACGCCTGCTAATGCCCAACAACCTGGCAGCCATGGTTTTATTCCCAGCTGCTTTTTCAAGTGCCTGTACAATTGCCAGTTTTTCATCGACTCCCACATTTTTGAACAGAGTTGTTTTTGTTGCAAAAAAGTCCTCAAAAACGGGCGGTAGATGTTTAAGAGTAATGGTTTTCTGGTGACACAGGATAAATGCATGTTCCAGCGCATGTTCCAGCTCCCTTACATTACCAGGCCAGGAATAATCCATAAACACTTTCTGGACGTCCGTAGATATACCTGAAATATTCTTGTTTATATTTTTATTGAATTTTTTTACGAAGTGATCTATGAGGAAAGGAATATCTTCTTTTCTTTCTCTTAATGGAGGTACACGTATTTCTACCACATTAAGGCGATAGTAAAGATCCTCGCGGAATTCACCTTGTTCTATCTTTTCACGAAGATCCTGATTTGTACAGGCAACTACCCGGACATCAACCTTAATGGATGTTGACTCTCCTACACGCTCAAAGGTTTTCTCCTGTAAAACCCTCAATAGTTTCACTTGTATCTTCGATGGCATATCTCCGATTTCATCCAGAAGGATTGTGCCGCCATCTGCCATCTGGAATCTACCAATCCTATCCTTTACAGCGCCGGTAAAGGAACCTTTGATGTGTCCAAAGAGTTCACTTTCAAGCAAATTGTCAGACAATGCAGAGCAATTGACCTTAACCAGAGGCTTATGGTTACGCCCTCCTTTGTAATGTAATGCTTCAGCTACCAGTTCCTTGCCTGTACCACTTTCACCAGTAATCAGGACGGTACTTTGAACATCGGCAAGATCTTCTATGTAAGAATAGATTGTCTGCATCTTTTCACTTTTACCAATAATGTTATGAAGACGCTGACGCTCTTTCATTTCCCTCTCAAGAACCGCCAGATGAGTTTCGTCTCTTACTACCAAGACTGCTCCGGTAAATGTTCCTTGATTATTAATGAGTGGGTATGTATTAACGGTTACAACCTGCGGTGGACATGATTCGTGTCTGCATTCCAAATGGTATATTTCAATTGGTTTTTTCCCCTTAACGGTTTCTGCAAGAGCATCTATACACCTTCCCTCACAATGCGTAAGGAGAGATTTAAATGGTTTTCCAACAGAATCACGGGACAGGCGGCAGATGCTTTTAGCTGCTTCATTGATTTCTATAATAATCAGGTCTTTATCTACCGTTATAATTGAATCCTTTACGCTCTTGAAAATAGCCTCAAGGTTTGAACGGTACTTTTCCTTTTCATCTGCCAGAGCTTTATGCTTCATTGCCGTCTTTGTTATGTGCATTAACGAATCCAGTTGGACGGGTTTAGACACATAGTCAAAAGCTCCCAATCGCAGTGCATCTGAAGCCGTATCAAAATCAGGTGCTGCCGTAATCATAACAACCGGACAATTAAGCTTTCTCGTTTTAACCTCTTTCAAGATATCGATACCGGATTTACCTTTCAGGTTAATGTCTGCTAAGATTAAATCAATATCAGATCCGTCAATCATTTTCAGGGCATCACCGTAATCACTGGCAGTAGCAACCTCGTATCCTTCGTCTAAGAAAAAGTCTTCAAATGTAAATCTAATGTTTTCTTCGTCGTCTATTATGAGAATTTTTGCCATTGTCTTTTCCTTCTTATAGTTAGTTCGTTTTTAAAAAGCAGATCTGGCCGAGCCAGAACTAAACAGGAGTTAATAAATTAGAAATCTTAAATCACAAACTACAAACAAATCTTGTCACGTATTGTTAATGCCTGTTTTTGCTCATCATACTTTTCGACAGTTTTTCACAAGTGTGCCATATTGCAATAGTGTGCCACCGCCTATTGTAACATGGCACACTTAGTAGTCAATATTATTACTGGATAACCATAATTCATAGTTTCAATAACCCAAATATTATAAATCTTGTATTTTCATTTTGCCTTGACAATATTTTCATGTAAAATTATAATCTGCCTGAGTTTATCGCAAATAATAATTAATTTTTTAGTCTGACCATGGATGAAAAAGTCTCATTCAGAAGTTCTATAAAGGCAATCAGGGGTGTTATAGGGAAATTCCTTTCTACACCTTCTTTTTTTGCAATACCAAGGATTAATATCCTCCTTTTTATTGCGACATTTTGCACCACTTATATAATGAATGGCCCCGGTTATGCCATTTGCATAATGATAATTCTGTTTGCACATGAAATGGGACATTTTATTATGTGCAGAAAGTATCATGTTGATGCATCATGGCCATTTTTTCTTCCGTTTCCCTCTTTTTTCGGTACTCTCGGCGCAGTTATCAAGATGAGGGGCCGCATTCCCAGCAAACGCGCTTTATTTGATATTGGAGTTGCAGGGCCAATAGGAGGTCTGATTTTTGCAATTCCTATCACTCTAATTGGATTGCATCTTTCAGAAGTTCATCCTATACCAAAGGATGCGACCAGTTATTTAGGATTGGGCGAACCCATACTCTTTTCATTTTTTTCAAAAATGATGGTGGGTGAGGTATCAGAAGGTTTTGATATTATCTTAAATCCAATTGCTTTTGCAGGGTGGGCAGGACTTTTTGTTACTGCACTTAATCTGATGCCTATCGGGCAGCTTGACGGTGGTCATGTCATTTATGCATTATTGGGAAAACATAGTACCATTGTATATAAAGTGGGCATAGGGATATTTTGTCTTTTTGCAATATTTGTTTTTAAAGGCTGGATCCTTATTGCCGTATTGCTATTGTTGTTTGGATTTAAACATCCTCCACCAGCGGATCCATTTACACCGCTAGATTTTAAGCGTAAATGTGTAGGAGTGTTAATGCTGGTTGTATTCATACTCTGTTTCACGCCAATTCCTTTTAAGATATGAGAAACCCATCTTTACGTTAAAGAACAATGAAAAAAAGAGTAGTGATTGCAATGAGCGGTGGCGTTGACAGCAGCGTCGCCGCTCATTTTTTAATTGAACAGGGGTATGATGTAATAGGTTTGTTTATGCGCCTTGGAAATACCACAACCGCACCGCCATCCGATAGGAAAACGGCAACGTGCTGCAGCGCTGAAGATGCCAGAGATGCCAGAAATGTGGCATCATTCCTTGGTATCCCATTTTATGTTATTAACTTTGAAGATGAATTTAATGGCATTATTGAATACTTTTGTGATGAGTATTTGAAAGGGAGAACTCCCAACCCTTGCATAATCTGCAATCAGGAACTCAAGTTTGGTAAATTGCTCAGGTTTGCGGATTACCTTAAGGCAGATTTTGTAGCGACAGGTCACTTTGCCAGAATAGACAGGCTCAATGAACGATATGTTTTGAAAAAGGGAATTGATGATAATAAAGACCAGTCTTATGTTCTTTTCTCACTTGACCAGAATCAATTGTCCAGAGCCATGTTTCCACTAGGAAACATGACCAAAGATGAGGTTCGCAAAGAGGCATCTAAAGTAAACCTGAAGACTAAGGACAAGCCTGAAAGCCAGGAGATCTGTTTTGTTACCGGTAAGAGTTACAGTGATTTGATTGTTGAAAAAGTAGGAACAGAAATTGGTACCGGCCTATTAAAAGATACAGACGATAACACCTTGGGCACACATGGTGGTATTCACAATTTTACAATTGGCCAGAGAAAAGGATTGGGCATGGCATTTGGTGAACCAAGATATGTAGTTGATATTGATCCCACGAAGAATACCGTTACCGTTGGGGTTGCGGAAGAACTTCTAAAAGAGACGTTCACGGTAGATAAGGTAAACTGGGTTTCAATTGAAAAACTGGAAAAAGAGTTGTGTGCTTCAGTAAAGATCAGGTACAAGCATGACGGAACTCCAGCCGTAATTTACCCACTGAAACATAATCGCGTCAGGGTTGAGCTAAAGCAACCTCAACGCGCCATCACACCGGGGCAGGCTGCCGTCTTTTATGATGGTGATATCGTTATCGGGGGTGGATGGATTGAACGTTAATTTACCACTCATGAATTTTTCAGCACTTGACGAAGTAACAAGTGTCCTGGGAAAAATTGCGGGCTATATCTGGAGTATGCCGCTGGTCATCCTGCTTGTTGGTTCCGGTGTTTATTTCAGTATAAGGCTTGTTTTTCCGCAATTCAGAAGGATTGGCCATGGCATAGCAGTTGCCAGAGGTAAATATGATAACCCCGATGATCCGGGAGACATAACCCATTTTCAAGCGCTTTGCGCAGCCCTTTCTGCAACCGTCGGTGTTGGCAACATCGCCGGTGTCGCAATCGCCTTACATGCCGGCGGTCCGGGAGCGGTTTTCTGGATGTGGATAGCCGCGCTCTTTGGCATGGTTACCAAATACGCCGAATGTACTCTTGCGCAGAAATATCGGGTCATTCACAGTGATGGTTCCATAAGCGGCGGACCAATGTATTATATTGAGAAGGGAATGGGCAGCAGGTTCAAATGGCTGGCCATAGTCTTTGCCAGTTGTGGCCTCATTGCGACATTTGGCGGTGGCAACATGGTCCAATCTAATTCAATGGTTATTGCCTTTACCGATCAATTTGCTACACAAAAGTTTTACAATGATACTCCATTATCTAAGCTGAATAATGGGGAAAAAACCAGTCAGACAGAGGACACAGAGTTTATCATAAAAACAAGTAATGGAAAAACAATCGGGATTGATATCTCCCGGGCCAAAACGGTTAGCGATTTTTTAAATGCCATAAATGATCATCAGGAAAATATGTCTCAAACCGTCATGGCAGAAATAGCCACAGATAATAACAGCATTGAGTTTACAGATTTAACTGAGGGTAAGCATGAGTTTACGCTCGCATCTCCAGATGGCAGTAAACTCATAAAGAATCTCGGTTTTGTAAATGATAATGGCAATATCAATACGTTCAGTAATGGTAAAATATCTACCGTTATACCTGAAAGGCTTTTATTGAAGGCAGTTCTTGGAGTAGCAATCTCCTTAATCGTTGGAATGGTGATTATTGGCGGTATCAAGAGGATTGGAAAGGTGGCAAGCAGACTCGTACCTGTTATGTCTTTAATATATGTTGCGGGAGCACTTTTTATAATTCTCTGGAACTATGATAGAATATTAGATTCGTTTTATCTGATCTTCAAACATGCATTTACACCAACAGCCGCAACCGGAGGTTTTGCCGGAGCTACGGTGTTGTATGCTATAACGTGGGGAGTCAGAAGAGCCGCGTTCTCCAATGAAGCGGGACTTGGAAGCGCTCCGATTGCCCACGCTGCAGCAAAAACAAAAGAGCCTGTACGTGAAGGACTTGTTGCGATGATGGGACCGTTAATTGATACCCTGATTATCTGTACCATGACTGCACTGGTAATCATTATTTCAGGAGAGTGGACTGGTAACGCAGATTCATCAGTTTTAACTAAAAATGCCTTCAACGCGGGAATTCCATATTTTGGAGGTGTTATAGTCGCGGTAGGGTTGATACTGTTTGCCATTTCTACTGCCATAAGCTGGTCGTATTACGGAGACCGTTGTGCAGAATATTTGTTTGGCAGTAGAGCAATCCTTCCTTACCGTTGGATTTACGTCGTAGCACTTTTTGTGGGTGCAGTGGTGCGGTTGGAATTTGTCTGGAATTTTTCTGATATCACACTGGGTTTAATGGCACTTCCAAACCTCAT
>JANLHC010000001.1 GCA_024654465.1 Candidatus Scalindua sp. | reverse complement strand
TGCGTACACACGAAGCAAAGAAGTTCATTGAGAGGAGATTAAGTGCCATTACCAAGACTTTACAGTCCTCTCAGCAAGAACTTAAAGAATTAAGGCAGAAAAACCGTTTTGTTTCAATAGATAACCATGCGGCTACAACTAACCGGAGATTGGAAGATGCGGAAAAAAAACTTTACGACACCAGGCAAAAGACGCAGAATATCGAACGTTTAATCGAGCATCTTAAGTTCCAGAAATCATTGCCCAAAGAAAAGGTGGTAGGCTTTTATTCAAGGGAGATAAGTCCTGTATTTACTACCCTCAATGACAAACTAGATGCACTTCAACTGGAAAGAAATGTATTACTAATTGATTTTACTGAACAGCATCCTGAAGTAAAAAGAATAGATACGGAAATAAATGCTGTACTGGAAAATATGGAGGAGCACTTAATTGCTGAAAAGAAAAGACAACAAGAAACCCAGGAAGAGTCAGATGCCGAGAAAAACAAACAACTTCGGGTGTTTCTTTCGCTTCCGGAAACTACTTTTGACATGGAAAGAATTGTAAGTGATATTGAAAGTAATCAAAAACTTCTCGCTTCCTTAGAACAGAAGTATCAGGAGGTATTGATTAAGGAGGCTGAAAAGATACAGGAAATAACAATCATAAGGCCTGCTATTTTACCAGCTTTCCCGGAAAATCCACCTACTACCATAATTACATCAGTAATTGGCGCTGTCATTGGGTTGATTTTGGGGGTGGTCATGGCCTTTGTGCGTGAGACCATGGATACTTCCATTGGTACTATCGAGGATGTGGAAGAATTTCTTGGAATACCGGTCGTTGGAGTAATCCCATTCATGGGTACAGAACAAATCAAAGATATCTTACTGAAAAATAAATACACTCAAGCGTCGGAAGAAGTGCTCGAACTAAATGCCAGATTGGTATCTCACTTCGCACCAAGATCTACTATAGCAGAAAGCTATAGGGCCTTACGTACCGGGGTGGATTTTATTGCGGCAGAGCGGCAGATGAAAATTTTAGCTATTACCAGCTCTTCTATAAAGGAAGGAAAAACTACTATAGCATGTAACTTTGCTATGACGTCTGCACAGATTGGCAAAAAGGTGCTTTTGATAGACGCTGATTTGAGGAAACCCATGGTAAATAAAATGTTCGGAATAGAAAGAGAGCCGGGATTATCTGATGTCATTTTGGGAAATTATAACTGGGATGAGGTAATAAGAACTGACACCGATATAATGATGGGCCGATTGGGAATGGAAGATATAACGAAAACAGCATCGGGAATAAGTAATTTGAATATAATAACTTCAGGTTTAATACCTCCAAACCCATCTGAATTACTTAATTCTTCCAGATTTAGTGAGTTCCTTTCTCAGGTAGAGAGTTCATATGATATTGTACTGCTCGATTGCTCTCCTGTTCTCCCAACTACCGATGCCGTGATAGCAGCAACAAAAGCAGATGGAGTGGTTTTGGTATATCAAGTAGGTAACGTCTCAAGAGGCGCTCTAAAGCGTGCAAAGGCACAAATGGAAAATTCAAAGGCAAACGTAATAGGTGTCGTCTTGAATGGCCTGAGACCTGAAACAGGTAAGGACTATTCGGACTACGGTTATTATGGTCTTTCTTATGCTTACGGAGCAGAAGGGGGAGACACGGAAGACCCATGGTACAAGAAATTATTTATAATGTCGAAAACAAGTGGGCCAAAATTTAAAAATTGGATTAGTAAATGGTTTAAGGTCCCGGATGTTGAAATTAATTTATCGGAGAAGATAGAAAATAGTAAAGCAAGTAAACCCCCTGTGCAAAAATCTGTAAGGAGGGAACAGGGAAGCCAGGAAAGAACAAGTTCCTTAAAAAGAAGACCGTGGAAGAAGTGGCTGAAAATTATTATCCTAGTCGCTGCGTCTACATTCATTTTTTATGGCTTACTGTGGCAATCCGGTATTTTAAAGTTCTAATATAACAAATGAGAAGTTAAATATGTGCCATATTATCGAGTAGTGTGTTCAAAAGGGTATCAGCGATTTATGATTTCTATTATTTTTAAGGACATATACTGGTCCCTATATCGGCAGTAATTTTTATTTTCACGTATTTTTCAGGAGAAAGCGCATAGTGTCAACAGTATCAGAGAGAGTTAAAATAATCAGTATTTTAGTTTTTTTAACCATCCTCGTTGGTTGTGGAAATATTATGGATACTGAAAAGCCGCCTTTTAAAGGACCAGAAGTCCACCGGTTTAAGTCTGATCAAATATGGTCCAGGAACTTGGGCCCCGAACAGTCAGGCCATTTTCGTTCCTTATTGGTAGGAGATTTTAATAATGACGGGAAGAATGATATTGTAGGCGGAAGTTATGAGCCAGGAGCAATATTTCTCTGGTTTGGAGATGATGCCGGTAATTGGAAAAGAGCGCAACGTTTTAAGATAATCGGTGATATCCGTTCTTTAGCTGCCGGGGATATAAACCATGATGGCTGGCTTGATATCGTTTCGTCCAGTTTGGGAAATACAAATGGCATACAGGCATGGATTAACAAAAATGGCCAATTTGGAGATTTACAACCTGTTTCTGAAAAAGATTTATTCGATGGGCTTAGGCTTGCTGACATAAATAATGATGGAAACCTGGATATTATAGCAGCCAATAAAACCAGTATCACAAAAGGTGGTATTAATGTCTGGCTGGGGACCGGTGATGGCGATTTCATTACAGAAACAGGTCCAACACGCAGCAATATGTATAGTGATGTTGAAGTAGGCGATTTTGATAACGATGGGAAAATTGATATAGTGGGTGCCGCATGGGGACATGATGGAGGTTCGTTGAGGGTATGGCTTGGTTCCGGTGATGGCAGGTGGTCTGCTGTAGAATCAATTGTTGATGTAGGCTCCTTTTGGGGAGTTGATGTGGCGGATGTTGATAGTGATGGCAATCCTGACATTATATCTGCTGCAAATTTTGATGGTGTTACAATACATTACGGCAATGGCAAGGGAGACTTCTCAAAAAAGAAAGTACTTGCACAAAAAGGAAATTTCTGGAGAGCAAAGGCAGTAGACCTTAACAATGACGGTTTATTGGATATCGCCGCTACATTAAGTGATAATCATGGAATTATTGTATGGTATCAAACAAGCACGTTTGATTGGATTGCTAAAAACGATGAGGGTTTGCCTACGGATGGTTATTATTTTGGGATTGATTTTTCTGATTTTAACTCTGACAACAAGCTCGACATTGCGGTCTCAACTTATGGCGAAGGAATTAAAATTTGGCTAAGGGGTATAGAAGATCTGGCAGAACTAAAGACTGAAAATGACTTGGTTGATGAAGATGAAGAAGAAGAAGAAGAAAAGATTAAACTTCCCGTACCGGTATCACAAACTTCTGTTTTTTTTGATACGGAAGCGTCGGACCTTACAGCAGAATCAATAAATTCCTTAAACAATCTATTAAGTGTTCTTAATCGTGTTGAAGGAACTGTTTTAAAGTTAAAAAAACCTACTGACCCTGAAAGGGTCGACCCAAAACAATCTTCAGTTAATTATGTTCTTAGAGAAGCAAGATATAAAACGGTGGAGGATTTCTTTATTTCCAGAGATATATCTCAAGAAAGAATTGAGGTAGATACCAGGACAGGTCCACGTATTGATGATAGTGTATGGCAGGACGGCGGAAGGATAGACATCGCGTTAAATTATGGTAAATCTCTGGATAGTAAACAAAAAGATAAAATAAAGGCTAATCCTAAACCAGATGAGAATGAAAAGCATGCTTATCCGTTTAAAGAGGAAGGGGACTTAATTCCTGTCAGGGAATATAAGGCATGGCGGGATGTCAGCGGTATTCCGGAGTATAGGATTGGTCCAAAAGATAAATTATTAATAACATTTTGGATAGGTTTAGAGGAAAAAAAATATGAGGTCGTAGTTTCATCTCAAAGTACTGTGTCATTTTCTTACATCAAAGATTTCAATGTAGAGGGGCTTACACCGACGGAATTAGAAGCAAAATTCGCTAAACTATTAAGTAAAGTGTTCAGGGAGCCATTTATTAAGGTTGAAGTACCAGACAATTTTAAGCAGGCCTACACTCTGTCAATCTTTGGTGCAGTAAGGTCATTATCGCGACAGCCAACTGGGCCAGGTATATACGCCCTTCACGGTAAAGAAAGATTTTCAGAGTTTTTAGCAAGAGCTGGAGGCCATTTAGACTCTGCGGATTTAACGCATGTACGACTAGTCAGGGACAGAAAAACGTATTATTTAAATATATTTGATTCACTTTTCAGCGGTGATTATCGTCAAAATGTAATAATTGATGATGGTGATGTTTTTTTCGTACCCAGCAGGTCGGAAGTTAAGAATAGAGTGTTTGTATTGGGTGAAGTGGCAAAGCCCGGTTTATTCAACTTTGACAAGGATATTTCATTGTTGGAAGCAGTAATTGCCGCCGGTGGCCCTACTGTGTATGGTAAAGCCAGGCAGGTACTTGTAATAAGAGGATCCGTGGAAAGGCCTCAGACCTTAAAAGTCGATTTAACAGCAATTTATCAACGGGGAGATTTCAGAAAAAATATTCCATTATCTGGCGGTGATGTTGTTTTTGTATCGAAAAATATTCTGGGAAATCTACGAAATTTAACAAGAGCATTTGGGCCTTTTCTCCAGCTTGCCCAGTTACCTTCAAATTTTTACGATTCCACGTCTATACCCAGGGTAACGGGCTTCCCATTCCAACGTATTCCGGCCCCATCAGTACAAGAAATCATACGACAACCTAATACACCACCAAATGCGAACCCCTGGCAAGGTCAGGATGCTAAATAGTTTCCGTACGGAAACCTAAATAATATAAAGACCAATTTAATTCAGACATTACTGTCTATGGTTTAAGAAAAGACTAATTTTTGTTGATATTCTAAATCCTCTTTCCAATCTTAAGTAGCAACTAAAGTAAGTCTGAACAATGGCTAACGGTGCGAAACAAACTGACTTGAGCCTGATTTTCCTGTTGATAGGTATTCTCGTTATTGGTTGCATCGTTGGTTTTGCCACGACTGTGGCGACGCCAATATGGGTCCTTGTGGCAGTATCGGGACTAATTGTGTTTTTAGTAAGTTTTGTCTGGCCTCCAATTGGATTGTATCTGTTGGTTTTTTCTATGTTACTTTCACCTGAATTTGGGGAGAGGCAAACACAGGGAGAGGGCTTTACCATTCGAATGGATGACATACTCCTGGTGGTATTAGCATTAAGCTGGTTTATCAGGTCCGCCATTAAAAAAGAGCTGGGAATTTTCCCAAAAACGCCTTTAAATAAAGGTATTACAGCCTATATTTTACTCTGTCTTTTTTCAACCGTCATGGGTGGGATTTATGGTAAGATAAACGTGATCGGGCTCTTTTTTGTTTTAAAATATTTTGAATACTTTATTATCTATTTTATGGCGGTAAATTTTATCAATACAAGGAAACAGGTTATAACCTTCTTAGTACTTTTATTGATAACTTGTGCGATAGCCAGTTCTATCGGCATTGTCCAGATACCTGCCGGAGAGAGGGTAACGGCCCCGTTTGAAGGAAGAGAAGGTGAGCCGGGTACTTTTGGTGGATACCTGATATTGATGGTGTCCGTCTGTATAGGGTTGTTATTGACAATTAAATCGGTAAAGGTAAAGGCCCTTTTATCTTTCTTAACAATAATGGTCGCTGTGTTAATTGTAGCTACAGAATCCAGGGCGACATGGCTAGGAGTGCCGTTTATGTATCTCTGCTTTCTTGCCTTAAGTAAAAGGAGGTTTTTATTAGTAGGCGCATTTCTTGTCTTCGTCGCCATGGGCCCAGTCATTCTGCCGCAGAGTGCAATTGATAGGTTTAGTGGTACATTTAAGAGAGAAAGAGGCTATGAGGCAAAAGTAGGAGGTAAAACTTTAGCATTAGACTCGTCCGCAACACAGAGAGTGCAAAGCTGGCAGGGGATATTGAGAGATCTTAGATTTCACCCCATTCTTGGTTACGGCATAACAGGATATTGGTTTGTAGATGCTCAGTATTTCAGAACGTTGATTGAACTTGGCATAGTGGGTTTAATTATATTCTTGCTCTTTTTGTACCAGATAGGCAAGTTTTTACTACGAGTATATTACCTTTCAAATGATAATTTTGTACAAGGGCTGTCCATGGGTGTGTTTGCAGGATTTGTATGCCTTCTCGTCCATGGGATTGGCTCAAATACCTTTATTATCGTTAGAATTATGGAACCTTTCTGGTTTTTAATGGGACTGGTTGTTATACTATACAATTTAGAAATGGAAAAGCAGGAAAAATTACAGAGTGGATCTTTAATCATACAGGAAACGGTAACACACGGGTTGCATAAACCAGAAAAAGTGTAATTAGATCAGGTTATCTTAATTTTGATCTTTTTGTATCTATTTTTTTTATAACTGGCTTCGCGGGATATTTGGGTAAACGGTAGTGATGGTTGAATTTTAAAGAAAAGAAAAATAAGCAAGGCGTTTAGATATGAAAACGAAAGGTAGAAGAGTGGCTGTTCACCATCGAAAGCATTTTAAATGGTGGCTGAGAAACAACTTGAGGTTTATAATCATAGCAGTGGCACTGTCTTTAATCGTCGCCTTAATTTTTGGTTATCAGGTATATACTTTTAACAGGATTAAAAGTATGGAAGCGCTGTTAGGAAAAACCCAATACGATATACATCGGAAGACAGGGCTTACGGATCAGGATGTTAGTAAGCTCCGGAAAGTATATCCTGATTTCAATTGGGAAGAAACATGGGACAGAAAAAGATGGCAGATGGGACAAGCAGAGGAGAAGGAATACCACAGTGAGGAGCTGTCAACACGTAAGCCCTAAAATACCGACACGCCTCCTTTGTTTATGAGTGGTTGCGGTAAGTACGATAAAATCAGTAATAAAAACTAATCAAACCAAATCACTACTTGCCGGAAAGGCTATTGTTGCCTACACGTTTCTGTCCGATTAAATCATCCACAATGTCATTGAATTAAAAAGATTAAATTTTCAAATATTGAAAATCTCTATTGTTTGGGGTTTGGCGACCGTACCACTGCTTTAATACGCATCATCTTAGATGATGCACTACGTACCTTTGAAAAATGGGCGAGTGAGATTCCCCATTAACTTAATAGAATTGATATCGTTAGGGCAGGTACAAATGGCAACTCTGAATTTGTTCTCAGCAACTTTGTCACGCTTAGCAGTACTCGTACTCTCTCTTCTTCACATTTATAACTGTTCAAATTTTACAAAAATAGGATTAGATACCAACTCCCCGGCAATATCTAAACGGTAGTAAATTTGTTTTTCCGGTTCAACATAAACATCCTCAAAGCTAACCACAAACGGTGTCGTACCGGTAAAAGTGTTTATCAACTCACCTGAACGGATAAGCCTAACTTTTATACTATGCGCATCCTGATCTGAAGATGAAATCCTAATACTTATCCTCGGTTTATTTTGTAATTTGATCGTCTCCCCCATCAATGCCGTGGCGGTTGACATAGCATCAGAAACAGAAAAATTTTCCAATACAAACCTGTGGAAATTTTTACCTTCAGCTCTGCATGCATACATCCTGCCCTGTTTGAGAGCAGAAAGGACTTCCTCTTTGGTCTTTTCCTTTACCAGAAAGACAGTGGGAAAATTACCAAATTTTTCACCCGCCCCTCCTTCTTCGTGAAAGTCTGCTGTTGATATTCCCCAGGCAGGAGCATCTCTGCTCCCACGGCAGTATTCAAGCAAGGCTCTATCCCATTCCTTGCCAGGTTCTGTTACCGTGATCCGGGACCCATAAATGGCTGCAAAACCAGTGTATCCATTAGTCATCAATAATGCCTCAGGATAAGGAGGGGTCTTTACCGTGATAGGTCCTTTTCGAGCCTTCGCACCAGCCCTGGCTTCAGGATGATTCCAGAAGGTCATCCCACCTTTATCCTTAACATAATCAATCAGCTCCTGATAAGGCAGGTAACCCTGGTCTCCGCTGTATTGATCAAAAAGGGAGCTCCTGAAAGGATTGGATTCTATCAACATTAGGGAAGAGTTTATCAGAATAACTATGCCAAGGATTCTATAATAACCCCTTTTCAATGCTAAAAAGAAACCTAAACACATTAGAACCAGAAATATAATGCTCACCGGTAATAACTGCCGGCAATACCGGGTTGAAAACCCGTTGTGAAGTATAGGGAGGTTTTTGTAATCTTGCGGGTTTTCCAAACCCATGATAAGCAGGTGTCTTTCCCAGTTATGAGCAGTGAGGTTGCCCTTAAAAGGACTGCCTGTCCAATAGTAAAAAGGCGCTGTTTCAGATCCGGGGATTAAGATAATTTCAGGATGTCGTTGGGCCGCCAGTTTAATATCTTGAAGATATTTTTCCGCGCCTCTGCTATTAATAGAAGGTAGCTCTACTTTTTTCCGAATGATATTTCTAAAAGGAAAGATACCATATTCCATAACCATCCGGTCATGATCATTGATGAAAAGTACTTCAAACCCCCTCTTCTTTGCAAGATCGATAAGGAAGTTTAAATCATGAGCGCCGTCGCTGTACGTTGTACGTAAGTCAATAAGGCCGGCAACCTGTTGATAGCCTTCACCAAGACCACTTCTTGCACAAAAGGTAACAGAAACTACTCCAAGACAGAGAATACATATCATTCTTTTTAACATCAAATGTCCTTCATCATTTTTTCGCCACTAAGACACCAGGACACAAAGAAAAATCTTTGTGCCTCAGTGCCTTTGTGTGAGTCTATCTTGTCTTTTGCTTTTTTCCGCGCCTGGTGAACAATGACTGTTCAGCAAACATTCATACAAATCCTCTATTTGCCTTACCATGACGAATGTATCATATTCAGGAGAAATATTATCTTTGCCATATTCACCTAATCTTTGAGCAAGCTTTTTGTTTCTGATAAGTGTTAATATTGCTTCCCCCAATGCATCAGAATCTCTTGGAGATACAAGTATCCCGTTATCCCCATTCTTCACCAAATCAATTATCCCCCCAACACGACTGGCAACTATTGGCTTGCCTAAGGCCATTCCTTCAATCAATACCTTCCCCATTCCTTCGTTCAGAGAGGGTAAAACAAGAATGTCAAAGAGGCCTAATACCTCAATTACATCTTCCATCCATCCTGTAAAAATAATATTTTTTCCGACTCCAAGAGATTCTGCTTGCCTTTTAAGACTTGTTTCTAAATAACCATCTCCAACAAACACAAAAACCGTATTGTCGAATTCTTTAATAATTCTTTGTGCGGCAGAAATCAGATATTTATGGCCCTTGATAGGAACTAACCTGCCAACCACTCCTATTACGTTACTGTTTTGAAGAATACCGAATTCCTTCTTTCCTGTTTCAACATCAATATTCATATTCATTATTTGTTGCAGCATTACACCACTGTGTATAATAGTATATTTCTCAATAGAAGCTACTCCCTGTTCCAAATGTTCATCTCTTTCCCTATCCGTTAATGCAGTAATTTTGTCAGTCATGAGTGATAAAATTCTCTCTGCTATTACAAATATTCTTGTCATAAAAGAGCCATAATAACTATGGAATACGTGCCCATGAGGGGTATGTATAATTACTGGCACCCCGGCTAAAAAGGCAGCCAGTCGGCCTAACAATCCTGCTTTAGAGGTATGTGTATGAACGATGTGAGGTCTTATTCGTTTTATTAAGCGGTAGATACTAATAAATGCCAGAAGATCGTTCTTAAACGATAAACGTCGTACTAGCGATGGTAAAGCAAATATCTTAATACTTTTAGCCTCTGCCAGAGATAAATTCCGCTCTACTGATTCCCTTTCCATATCGCTCATGTTAGATTCCAGCGAAAGACCATAGATGAGAAATAACTCATACTTTTCCCGGTTCAATAAAGAAACCACTTGAAAAGTAGTTTCAGCAGAGCCTCCTTTATCGAGGCGAGTGATAATATGTATGATTCTTGTTTTTTTCAAAACCGACTAATCAATAATTTATAGAAAGTACCTCTTATACCAATGCTGAAAAACAATCAGGTTCCATAGCTGCCACGAAGTGTCCATTTTCTTACTCATATGTTTTTTTATAAGACCGTCTATTACCTCATATTCAAAGAAGCCCTGTCTATTAATAAAATCTCTGGACAGGAAGTCATCTATTAAAAATTTCAATTCATTCCTGAGCCATGCTCCAATTGGCATTTCAAATCCCCATTTGGGTCTATTATGCAGCATAGGCGGCAGTATATCTTTAAAAGTTTCCATTAATATATATTTCCTTTTCAACCCTTTCAGTTTGACCTTGCCTTCCATTTCAAAGGCAAATTCAACGAGCTCATGGTCTAAAAAAGGGACCCTTACTTCCAGTGAATTCCTCATGCTCATCAAGTCAACCTTTGTCAGCATATCTCCGGGAAGGGAGTTTTTAACATCTGCATAAAGCATTTTGTTAATATTATCACCGGTAAACTTATCCAGCTTTTGAGAAATAATTTCCTGGCCTGTCTGAAAAGATATCTTACCCCGGAGATGCTTTTTGATCAACTGCCGTCTTGTATCAGATGGGAATATTTCCTGCCAACCGTAAAATCTTTCTGCAAGGGAGCCACTCATACCTTTGGTAAATTTCTTGAACCTTCTCATGTATTCTGAATATTTCTTGTCTCTGGAGTCAGGAAGGAAATTTGTAACAGGTCCTATTATCTTTTCCTTTATTATGCGAGGTAATACTGAGTAGTACTTTGCCATGTACTCTCCCTGATACATTCGATAGCCTGCAAATAACTCATCAGCTCCGTCTCCTGCCAGCGCTACGGTAACATGCCGTTTAGTCTCCCGGGAAACTATGTATGTCGGGATGGCTGAAGAGTCTGCAAACGGTTCATCCAGTGTTTCCAGGACATCCGGAAATGAGTCAAGTATATCTTTATAATTCAGCTTAAACTCGTAATGTTCAGTTTTATTAAACGCGGCCACTTCTCTTGCATACCTTGTTTCATCAAAGAGCGGCATGTCTTTATAACCGATAGAAAACGTCTTAACCGGCCTTTCAGAATTTCTTGCCATAAGACCGACAATAATACTGGAATCTATCCCGCCACTCAAAAAAGCGCCTAACTGAACATCCGATATCATCCTTTTCTGTACTGAATTTTCTATTAACCCATATAATCTCTCTTTATAAAAACCTATTTGCTCAGAGCTTCTGCCCGGTTTACCCTGCAGATGGGTAATATCTGTATTAATATCCCAATATTTCCTGGTTACTACAGTTTTTTTTTCTGCCAGAAGATAGTATCCTGGTTCAAGTTTTCGTATATTTTTAAAAATGGTTTTTGGCGCTGGAATGTAATTGAAAGTCAAATACAAATCTAAAGCAGTCCAATCAATCTCTTTTCTTACATTACTATCACAGAGTATACCCTTTATTTCTGAGGAAAAGATTAAGGTTTCCCCGTCCCAATAATAGACAAGCGGTTTAATTCCAAGTCTATCCCTACACAGCCAAAGTTTCTGTAAGCGTTCATCCCATATACAAAAAGCAAACATACCATTAAGTCTTTTGAGACAATCAATTCCTTCTTCTTCATATAAGTGTATGATAACCTCAGAATCCGTATTGCTCCTGAACCTATGCCCTTTTACTTTTAATTCTTTCCTGATTTCCTTAAAGTTATATATTTCTCCATTATAAACTAACCAGATAGTTTTTTCCTCATTACACATTGGTTGATGACCGGCATCTGAAAGGTCAATAACGCTGAGACGAGTGTGTCCTAAGCCCACTTGTACCTTTGAGTTTCGAGATTTTGAGTTTGAACGGACAAAAACACCTTCATCATCAGGCCCTCGATAAGAAAGAGATCTGCACATCCTCCTCAGAAGCGCCTCATCAACTACACTTTCTCCATAACTGAGCTTACCACAAATTCCACACATGTTTTTTCTATCCCTAAAAATAATTCTGCATCACAAATACTTGCGCTTTCTAAGTCATATATAGACTTTGAATTATTTTGTTGCTTTTCTCCTGCATTCCTGGCTTCCTTATAGTTGTTTCTTTTATAGCTACTAATACTAATTTTTTATAAGGAAGCCAGGAAACCAAGAGACTATTTAATTAGTTCTTTCCATTCTTATTTTACGTTCCGACCGAGTCGGATCTAGAGCTGCTTCAAGTGTCGCCTCAGGCGTCAGACTTTATACCCCTCTGCGTCCTCCGCGCCTCTGCGTTAAAAGAAAATACTACAGACTTAACTCACATATGATAATTTATTCATCATTCTCTGCATAGCATTAACCATACGTTTGGCCACATGTTCCCAACTCATTTGCGTTTCAGTCCAACGGCGACCTTCATTCCCCAATCGTCTTGCAAAATTGTCATCAGTAAGCAAACACTTTATTGCCGACGCAATATCCGCTGGGTTATCCGGGTTTACTAATAGACCGGTTTTCCCATGCTGTACCGCATCAGAAATACCACCCGAATCACCGGCAACCACTGGGAGTCCACTGGCACTGGCCTCAAGGAAAGAAATACCAAATCCCTCAACAAGATCCAGGCGGCCCGGAATTTCTCTACTGGCCATAACATAGATATCGCAAGAGTTGTATATGGCTGGTAATTGATTATCGGAAATGAAACCTGTGAATACTACCTGATTTTCTAAGTCAAGATCTCGTACCATATTCCGCAATCTCATTTCTTCATGTCCCTGACCTACTATAGTATAATCGGGTGTAATACCTTGTTTATTTAGTATAGCTAACGCTTCAAAGACACGATCATGTCCTTTGTTCAAATCCAGGCGCGCAACAGTAAGCAATTTCTTTTGTTCATCTGGGTTTCTGTAATTTGCAGAGGGTTTAAACCGTTGTGTGTCCACACCACAGAAGATTACTTCAATACGGTTTTGCTCAATTCCTAGAGACGTTACCAGCCGAGCGCTGTAATAGCTGATCGGAAAAATCCCTTTGGCCTTACGAAGGGCAACAATACGCCATCCTTTTAAGTAACCTTTCAAACGTCGCCGCCAGGACGTTTTATCATCACGGATTTCAGTTCCAAAAACACTGACAAAATAAGGCACTGGCAATAAACAGTACCATAGATGGCTGATCAGAGCCGTAATCCAGACAACGTGCAATGCTGCATCAATATTGTGTCGCCAAAGTATCCATGGAAAATATATAAAAAAGGCTATATGGCGTAAGATTGGTAACGATGGAGTGCGAATTATTTGGTAAGGACTGCCATGATCAACGGCTTTGGTATTGGAAATTCCCGTTGCCAAGACGGTAACCTGATTTTCTTTGGCAAGGACGGTTGACAGCTCTTTTGTATAAGCGCCACTTCCCCAACTACGTGGTGAGAAATCCGTGCTAACCACTAAAATGTTCATTGTTATAATTCCTTTTTGATATAAAGCAACCGCCATGAATTACCCGGTTACAGTAGTTTTGTATTATGTGACCAATTGCGTATTCTAATAATCCAAACTACCTAAACAAATGGTGATTCAGATTATTTTGAATTTTTAAATTAAGCTGCCTCCGGCAGCGACTTTTCGCCACTAAGGCACCAAGCCACAAAGAAAAACTTAGTGTCTTAGTGACTTTGTGGCAACTTTGAA
>JANLHC010000380.1 GCA_024654465.1 Candidatus Scalindua sp. | reverse complement strand
CTGAGTTTGTTTCTTGTAAATGCCATATTGGCAGCAAAAGAAATGATTTCCGACCTTGTGTGCCATTGTGGCAGAATAAATATTCCTTAAGAAATAATTGTAAGCTTCTTTTATATAATTATTTACCTGCATATACAGGATTATTTATATATATATTGTTTGTGCAAATCATATAGAACCTATTGGCATTTTGTTTGCTATTAAAAATAAGATACATTATTTTAAATTAAAACGAGATCATGATGACACTGTTAAAACGTGATAAAGCGAATTACAGGATTTTAATAACTGATGATGATGATGATTGCCGTTCTAGTCTGAACGATATATTCGAGCCTGAAGGTTATACGACATACCTGGCGAGTTGCGGCAGAGAGGCCGTCGAAATCGCAAAGCATGAATTGTTACATGTATTGATTATGGATGTACACATGCCTGACTTTAGTGGTTTCGAAACGTTTGAATTCATCAAAGAGGAAAAGAAGATACAGATTCCATGTATTTTTGTGTCCGCGGATACCTCTAAAGATTTGAAGTTTGTGGCAATTGAGGCAAATGCATATACCTTTATATCCAAGCCGATAAACAAAGAGATAATTAAATATGCGGTCGAACAATCACTTGAAAAGTACTATTGGAAATAAATTGTTAATTTAATCAATCCTTAGAAAGGGGACAATAAACAATGAAAACAAAGCCGATTGGAGAAAAGATTTTAGTAAAAAGATTTGATGCGTTAGAAAAGACTGCCGGAGGTATTGTGTTACCGGATGCCGCTAAAGAAAAACCAAAAGAAGGAAAAATAATTGCCTTGGGTGATGGAAAATTGTTGGACAGTGGTGAAAGGGCAAAATTCCAGGTTAAAAAAGGAGATAGAGTTGTATTTACATCTTACGCGGGAACTGAGATTGATATTGATGGTGAAGAATACCTGTTAATGGCTGAAGATGATATTCTTGCAATAATTGAATAATATAGGAGAACAGAATGGCTGGTAAAATAGTACTGTGTGGTCATGACGCTGGAATGGCCATAAAAGCTGGAATAAATAAATTGGCAAATGCTGTCAAAATAACCATGGGCCCAAGAGGTAGAAATGTGATCATCGAAAAAAGCTTTGGCTCCCCGACAATAACAAAAGATGGTGTTACTGTTGCAAATGAAATAGAGTTTGAAGACCCGTATGAGAACATAGGCGCACAGTTGGTAAAAGAAGTAGCGTCTAAAACTAATGACGTTGCCGGTGACGGAACAACAACCGCAACGGTCCTGGCAGAGGCAATATATACCGAAGGATTGAAAAGTCTTGTTGCCGGAGCGAATCCGGTTGGAATTAAACGAGGAATTGAGAAAGCCGTGGAGGCGATAACCTCAGAGCTCGTTAAAATGAGTATTGCGGTTTCCGGAAAAAAGGAAATCGAACAGGTGGGTACTATTGCAGCAAATAATGACCCTGAGATTGGAAAGCAGATAGCAAATGCCATGGAACGAGCCGGCAGTGATGGCGTAATAGCAGTTGAAGAAGGTCAGGGCCTGGAAACAACAGTGGAACTTGTTGAAGGAATGCAATTTGACAAGGGCTATCTGTCTCCATATTTTATTACAGATACAGAGAAGATGCAGGTTGTTCTTACGGATCCGTATATCCTTGTTCATGAGAAAAAAATCTCTGTATTAAAGGATCTTCTGCCCATATTGGAAAAAATTTCACAATCTGGTAAATCTTTATTGGTGATTGCTGAAGATATGGAAGGTGAAGCGCTTACAACTCTCGTGGTTAATAAGATGCGGGGGACATTGAAATGCGCTGTAGTGAAAGCACCTGAATTCGGAGACAAACGGAAGGCAATGCTTGGAGATATTGCGGCAGTAACTGGTGCTGATGCAATATTTGAGGATCTGGGAGTGGGATTGGACAGCCTTAAGCTATCAGATTTGGGTGGCGCTAAAAAGGTAGTTATCGATAAAGACTGTACGATGATTATTGAAGGCAGTGGATCGAAAAAGGAGATTCAGGGCAGAGTTCAACAGATTAGAAATGAAATTGAGAATTCTACTTCAGATTATGATGTGGAGAAATTGCAGGGAAGGCTTGCGAAACTTGCCGGTGGAATAGCAAAGATAAGTGTTGGAGCTGCGACAGAGGCGGAGATGAAGGAAAAGAAGGCTCGATTAGAGGATGCGATGCATGCTACTAAGGCCGCCGCTCAAGAAGGGATTTTACCCGGAGGAGGCGTTGCGCTTTTAAGGTCGGAGAAGGTCTTGAAGAAAGTGGAGGCAGGGCTTGATGAAGATGAAAAGATTGGAGTAAACATAATCCGGAAAGCACTTGAAGTCCCTCTCAGACAAATTGCTGATAATGCCGGTCTGAACGGAATTTTAGTTGTTCAGAAGGTAAAGGAGATGGACGGAAATAATGGCTTTGATGTTGCCAGGGAAAAGTATACTGATTTGGTCAAGGCAGGCGTTATTGATCCGGCAAAGGTTGTAAGAACTGCGCTTCAGAATGCGGCAAGTATTGCAGGGCTATTGTTAACAACCAACGCTATTGTTAGTGACGCTCCGGATAAAGAATCAAAAAGTAATTAAAAAAAATTAGACGTTGAAAAAGAGTAAAAGAATTCATACTATAAATGCCATCTTTAAAAAAGATGGCATTTTTTTTCTTATATTTTTAGTTATGTCTGATCAGACATAACTAAAGTAAAACAGGATTGGATGTGGGATGAAGAAGCAACGTAATAAATCAATCAGTAAAAAATACGATACATATCAAAGCCCACTTGCTGAGAGATACGCAAGTGAAGAGATGAGCTATAATTTTTCAGATCAATTGAAATATAGTACATGGCGAAAACTCTGGATTGCATTGGCAGAAACA
>JANLHC010000379.1 GCA_024654465.1 Candidatus Scalindua sp. | reverse complement strand
TCTTTCCATCTTCCCTGAAGTTCACCATTCTGGCAAAACGCTTTTCTTTTTCTAGATAAAGATACTCACTCATTGCCTCTTTAATTTCCAGCGCTCCATCTTTGTAACGTTCGGCAAGGTCAATTTCTCCAAAGGCTTCTGCGAAATTTGCCGCCGCCATCAAACCTCCAAAAACAGATCCTAAAGTAAAGGCGTGTACACCGTATCGTTCCTCCCATAGGTCATAACTGGGTAGAGGAAGTTTTGTGTTTTTATCACGATAACGCAACATAAAGTCCGCAGCATTTTTAATGAGCGGCTTATATAACGGTCTGATAAATTCAATATCTCGAAAGATATCATAGTGGTTCCATAATGCCCAGACAACCAGTGCCGTTTCGTCCTCCTGAATAGGGAGCTGTCGTTCATTGCCATCTAACCACGGATGCCAGGAACTCGCCAGCGCTCCATATGGTGTATATTTATGTAAGAAATACCCTTCCCTTTCAATTACCCGCAAACAGAAATTAAAAAAACTGCGCGAGAGGCCAAGGTAACCGGCTAAATCAAGGGCATGCGCAACCAGGGCGCCATCACGTGGCCAGACGTAACTGTAAGTATCCCTGTTGAACTGTACAACATCCGAATCGTTCGCAGCAACGATTGCGCCATTATTGTCAATTTGCGTACGTATGATTAAGAGACTCCTTTTATAAAGCCGGGCAATTTTATCAGGCAACAAATCGTAATTCAGCTCTTCTTTATCTCCCCAGAGTTTCCAGTAATCCGATGTTCGTTTTAAAATTAATTCAGGCGTTTTCTCCCATATAACCCTATTTAAACTGCGTACCTCATCCCAATTCCTGCCCGCACATATCCAATAAGTACAAACATCCTTCGCCTTAGGCAGTAACTCTAAGTGTATAGCAATTACAGAATCTACGGAGCCTTGAGCCACCGGGTTTTTGCTGAGAATACCGTCTTCGGCATCTCTCCAGGTCCCCTGCAGAGTCCCCTGTTCTTTATTACCAGTAGCAAATTGATCAATGCCACATTTGTTATTAGCACAGGCATTTATTAAGAAATACCGTTCACCCTTATAATGCAATAAACCGTTTACCTCCGGCCTGAAAACCGCAGTATCACCAATATCATTTCCGTAAATATGAAAATCGTGACACAGGAAAATCCTCACTTCCTGCGCCTCATTAGATAAATTTTCTACGGTTAATTTCTTTACATAAATATTCTCGTGAAAATCAACCAGATCATTCGCAATGATGCGGATATTCAGTTGTGTATTTATAAGCTCTACGCTAGTCACCAATGTACTATCTAAATAATCCATATTTATTTGCCAACCATCAGGCATCCAGCTGAATTTACCATTTACCCAGACGCCAAAACGAAAAGGTTCACCTTTTGTATGGCTTTCCTGCCCCACATGAGGAAAATAAAACTCGCGTAATATATAATTTTTATCGAAAGCTACCAATATGTTGCCATTACCTACAGGGATATCTCTTGGCATTTTTAACTCCTTTCTTACATTTATATAATCGTATTAAAATTGTGCTGTCGGTTTTCATGTCTGGACTTTCGATTCCTTAATCTTTATTTGCCGCGTCTCCTCCTTGCCACTCTTGCCTGCCCAAATAGGTTCAGGCGGGCCTGCTTCTTTTTCGACCAATGATCCATTCCGCCGCTTTAAGTAAATCAACGCTTATCTGAATATGTGCCTGGTCCTCTAATTTTCTTGCTTTTTCTTCTTCGCCAGGTTCATTTTCAAAAGGGATAAGAACCCCAATGCCGTTTATGTTCAGCGCAGTCTGGACATCGGTCGCCCGGTCTCCTATAACGTATATATCCGTGTTTTCCGGAGTAATATCTTCCGCTTTTAACACGTTAAAGACCATCCCCAGGGCAGGTTTTAAACATCCGCAGTTGTCGTGAACAAATCTTTTGTCAAAATTCATGTCCGGCTTTAATTTCTAAAACTGTTTCCGCAACTTCAAATAAAGCCAAACGTGTATTTGTTCCTCCGATATCACCGCACAAAACCTTCATGAACTATTCCTCCACACGCGTCCATCTTTAGCCAATAGTTTATTAGAATCCCCCGGCCCCCAGGAACCGGAAGCATAATTAGGGAAGTTTCGTACAGGTAATGTTCCCCAAACATCTAATATCGTTGTTAACGTACCCCAGGCACATTCGACATTGTCTGATCTCAAGAACAAAGTCGCATCTCCATGCATGCAATCATAAAGCAAGGCTTCATATCCAATGGCGGCCTTTTTATT
>JANLHC010000377.1 GCA_024654465.1 Candidatus Scalindua sp. | reverse complement strand
AAAGTCGCAAAAAGCACAAAAAGAAAGAGTCCTCACGCAAAGCCGCAGAGAACGCAAAGGGGAAAAAGACTTTTATCTTTTAATTTCTTTTTTGTGTTTTCTTAGCGATCTCTGCGACTTTGCGTGAGAATTAATAATTCAACCTAAAACTAGCAGCTTAAACACGACAAATACAACAACTTACAAAGGAAAGTAATATGCCTTTTTCAACCCCTATGATGAAACAATATATGAGTATTAAAAGAAAAAACGAGGATGCATTACTGTTTTTCCGTATGGGGGATTTTTATGAAATGTTCCATGATGATGCCAGGATCGCCGCAAAGATTCTGGGTATTACATTGACTTCAAGATCCAAGGGGGAGAAGGCCATGCCCATGGCCGGAATACCCTATCATGCAGCCGGTTCTTATATCCCAAAGCTGATAAAGGCAGGATACAAGGTTGCCGTTTGTGAACAGATGCAGAATGGCACTGAAAAAAATGATTCCAAAGCTGGTGCAAAAGGTATTGTTGAACGAGACGTCGTCAGGATTATCACACCCGGCACTCTTACCGAAGATACAATGCTGGACGATAAAGCCAACAATTATCTTTTGTCTCTATTTATACATGATGATAAGGCTGGTTTGTCCTGGGTAGATATTTCTACCGGGGAATTCATGGTACAGGATGTTAATAAGAATAATTTATTCGACGAATTGTCGAGGATAAATCCAGCTGAGTGTATTATCCCTGAAAATATTAACTTTAAAGAATTTGATCTATCAGAAAAAATATCTGCAGATTTTAACGCGATGGTTACACGTCGTGCAGATTGGGAGTTTTCACGCGATACAGCATATCAGAAACTTATTGGCCATTTTTGTACATCTTCGCTGGAAGGGTTTGGATGTGAGGATATCGGCCCGTCTCTCAGCGCGGCAGGTGCGTTGCTTAACTACCTTAACGAAACACAAAAAACATCCCTGAAACATATTAATAAGATTGAGAAGTTTTCAAGCCATAATCGCCTGATCCTGGACCATTCCACACAACTGAGCCTGGAACTGGTCAAGACATCGAGGACACACCAGAAGGAGGGCTCCTTATTGGGCGTAATGGACCGAACGAAGACCCCTATGGGAGGACGGTTGATCAAGGGCTGGCTGGTAAGCCCGCTTAGTGTTTCCGAGGATATAAATATCAGACAGGATGGCGTTGAGGAGTTATATAATAATAAAACCCTGTGCCGGGAGATTTGTGAACTGCTCAAAGACGTTTATGATATTGAAAGAATTTCCGCAAAGATCAGCTTTGGCCGCGCTAATGCGAGAGACCTTATTTCACTGAAACAATCACTATCACTTTTCCCAAAATTAAAATCGGCAATTTCTGCCTGCAATTCGTCTATTCTAAAACTTTGTCATGAGACACTGGATCTTTTAGAAGAGCCAAAGGTACTCATAAGTACCGCTATAGTGCCTGACCCGCCGCATTCAGTCCGAGATGGAGGAATGATACGGGAAGGTTACGATCATGATCTGGATGAGTTGAAGAATATCAGCAAAAACGGAAAGAGCTGGATTGCCGGCTTTCAGGCAGAGGAGACAAACAGGACGGGGATAAGTTCATTAAAGATAGGATACAACAGGGTATTCGGATATTACATTGAAATCACAAATGTATACAAAGACAGAATCCCTGAAACGTATATTCGTAAGCAAACCCTTAAACATGCCGAGAGGTACATTACACCAGAACTCAAGGAATATGAGACAAAGGTGCTTACCGCGGACGACAGGGCGAAAGACCTGGAATATGAGTACTTTCAGAAAATCAGGGAAGAAGTGGCCACTTATACTGAACGCTTACAGAAAACAGCAGACGTTATTGCTCATCTAGACGTCCTTTCAACACTTGCAAATATCGCTGCCGAGAATGGATACACAAGGCCTGAAATATCAGATGGGCTCGATCTCAGGATTGTTGACGGAAGACACCCCGTCCTGGATAAAACATTAATGGCTGAAAAATTTGTGCCGAATGATATTGACATTAATGGAACAGACAAACAGATCATGGTTATTACCGGGCCAAACATGGCAGGCAAGAGTACGTATATTCGACAAGTGGCCCTGCTCGTACTCATGGCACAGATGGGCAGTTTTATCCCGGCAAAAGAGGCAACAATAGGAGTCGTTGATCGTATATTTACCAGGGTAGGCGCAATGGATGAACTGGCAAGAGGTCAGAGCACCTTTATGGTGGAGATGAATGAAGCTGCAAACATATTAAATAACGCGACAAAACGCAGCCTGATTATACTTGATGAAGTTGGCCGTGGAACCAGTACCTTTGATGGTGTAAGTATTGCGTGGGCATTAACAGAATATATATATGAACACGTGAAGGCCAGGACACTGTTTGCTACTCATTATCACGAGCTGGCTGAGCTGGCCCTGCTCTTCCCGGGTATCAGGAACTACAACATTGCGGTAAGGGAGTGGGAAGATGAAATTATCTTCCTGAGAAAAATTATTGAAGGAGGCACGGATAAAAGTTATGGTATCCATGTCGCAAGGCTTGCCGGAATGCCCAACGAGGTAATTCAAAGGGCCAGGGTGATACTTGCCAACCTTGAAGCTGGAACACTGGATGTAGATGGCAAACCTAAATTTGCAACTATAAAGAGTAAAGAAGAAAACAGACCAAAACAACTTGCCCTTTT
>JANLHC010000376.1 GCA_024654465.1 Candidatus Scalindua sp. | reverse complement strand
TTGATCCCCCGGTAGAATTAATGACTAATGTAGTTAAGGAAATGTTATGAACATAGTCTTAATCGGTTTCAGAGGTACGGGAAAGAGCACGGTTGGTAGACTATTGGCAAAACGTTTAGAAAGGGATTTTGTTGATTCCGACAAATATATTGAAAGTTCTACGGGAAAAACTATTAAGCGTATATTCGAAGAAGATGGGAAAGACAGTTTTCGCAAGATTGAGGCAGATACCATTGCAGAATTAAGTAAGGCTGACAATAAAGTAATATCAGCTGGAGGAGGAGCAGTCCTTAAAGAGGAAAATGTAAGAAATTTAAAAGATAACGGATTTCTTGTCCTCCTGGAAGCAACTCCGGAAATCATCCATAACCGCATAACACAAGATAAAGAAGCAACACAGCAAAGGCCTTCTCTAACAGATAAAAAACCTCTTGATGAAATCAAACATTTGATTGCAAAGCGAGAACGTGCTTATAACAGCGCAGCTGACTTCACAATAAACACATCCTATGTTTCCTGCGAAGATATAGTCAGTGAAATTATTATTATGGTAAACAAACTACTGAATAAATAATTCACACGTAAATTTTTTATAGAGTTTTAAGATGAAAATCATTAAAGCGCTTGTAATAGGTCTTTCAATATTTTATTCTTCAACTGCCTTTGCTCAAAGTAGAGATGTATCTGTAACCTAAATTGAGCGATTTGAGTAGCCGCATCCTTTAGATCGCAAAACTTACGAGGAATACACATGCCCATCAGATGATACGAAACGCAGGCTAAAGCCCGTGGCTACCATAACATAAGACGGTAAAAATAAGAGCCTTACATTTTACCGAGAAAGGGTGACGCTGTATATATTTATCGACTGTCTACGTCAGGATACTAATGTATTAATATGAATATACTATCGTTAATTAATAATGTTTGCAGGAAACCGTATGAAGCCAAATATTTTCATTGAAATTACAACTTATTGTAATATGAGCTGCTCTTATTGCCCCAGCCCTACATTGGAAAGGCCACGGCTTTTTATGGAAGAAAATCTTTTCTATAAAATTATTGATGAAATTAAGAAAGAGAAAATTACCGATACTGTATATTTTCATTTGATGGGAGAACCTCTTTTACACCCCAAAGTATTTGATTTTATGAAGTATGCCTTTAATAACAGCCTCAAGATTATTTTAGTCTCCAATATCAGTTCCATACGTACAAGAAAAATGGAAATTAAATCTATTTTACAATATGTTAACTATCTTGAAATCAGTTTACAAAGTTTTGATGAAGGATCATTTAAAGAGAAAAAAACAAAAAACATATCTTTTAAAGAATATATAGATCTTATTAAGGATATTATTGAAACAAAATATGCAATTAACTTTGAATGTCAGATTAATATTCAAATCATTGAAAATTCAAAAACTAAATTCAAAAATTTCAAAAAAGGCATAAGGCTGCTTAGCAATAATACAGAACTTAAAAAATTTATGGATCAATATTTTACAAATTTTTTTGAAGTAATAGCAAACGAGTATCAACTCGATTATAAGCCATTAAAAATACAGAAACTTAACTATAAAAAATTCCATTATCAACCATTTAATAATGTTTCCATAACAACCAGGCCTGTTACAACGTGGGCTAACAATATGATTGAAAGCAATAAGGTAATACCCGCAATATTTGGAAAATGTAACGCGTTACACAAACAAATAGGAATATTGGCAAATGGAGATGTCGTCCCTTGTTGCCTCGATTATAATGCTAATATTGTATTGGGAAATTGCCAAAATGTTCCATTAACTGAAATTATTAATTCTAACCAGTATCAAAGACTTAAAGAAGGCTTTAAAAAAGGAATATTACACCATTCTCATTGTAAAAAATGTAAAGGTGGAATAAATCCAATTAATTGGTTTCTTACTCAAGCCTATTCATTTTACAAACA
>JANLHC010000219.1 GCA_024654465.1 Candidatus Scalindua sp. | reverse complement strand
GTCAGAAATGGTATTCAAAAAACCGTGTACCAACGCAGAAGTTAGTGCCCCTGTGTCATAATCGGTTACAGTACCTGAATAGCTAATAGTTAATTTTTTTATTTCAGCATGCTTTTCACGATGAATTTGTCCTTGGAAAGATCCTAATTTATCACAAAGTTTCAAGTATGGACTAAGCACCTTAACCATTTCTGAACTGATAGATGGACAATTTACTCCGTTACGTATTTCTCCGGTAAAAAGATAATCTCGGATCTGTTCTGCAACTTGAACCGCAACGTTTACCTGTGCTTCTTCTGTAGACGCGCCTAAATGTGGTGTGCAAATAACACGTTCATGTTTTAAAAGAGGATTGTCTATTGGAGGCGGTTCCTGTTCGAAAACGTCAATAGCCGCGCCGGCAATTTTATCGGAATTTAATCCATCAATAAGATCAGATTCATTAACAATTCCGCCACGGGCACAATTGATAATACGAACTCCGGTTTTCATTGCCGCGATTGTCTTCTTGTTAATCAGGTTGCGAGTTGAATCATTTAACGGTACGTGGACCGTAATATAATCAGAGCGCTCAAAAAGCGTTTCCCTGGTAACCAATTCTATTCTGTTTTTAGCTGCGATTTCAGCATTTAAGAATGGATCAAATACAATTACTTTCATTTTGAGACCCTGTGCACGATCAGCTACAATCTTACCAATATTACCATATCCAAAAACACCCAAGGTCTTCCCTGTAATTTCTGTTCCGTTGAATTTAGATTTTTCCCACGCTCCCTGATGCATGCTTTTATCCGCTTGCGGAATATGGCGGGACAGAGCCATGAGCATCGCAATAGCGTGTTCGGCCGTTGTGGTGGCATTGCCATTAGGTGTATTGATAACGATAACGCCGCGTTCCGTGGCCGTAGTGCAATCAATATTGTCTACCCCAATTCCGGCTCTTCCAATAATCTTTAAGTTTTTTGCCGCGTCAAGGACCTCCTTAGTGACTTTGGTTGAAGAACGGATGATGAGTGCATCAACATCCTGGATCTCTTTTTTCAGGTCATCAGGATTCATACCGGTTTTATAAATTAGATTTATTCCATCAACGGCATTAAGCACGTCAATGCCGTTTTGAGACATTTTATCTGAAACAAGGACTTTCAATCTTCACTCCTTTTAATAGAATAAATTTCGTGTAGTAAAATGATAAAAATATGAAATATAAAAACGTTTGCATGTAAGAAAGCGTATTCTTATCTAAATACCCAATTCCTATCGTAATCTCTTGTCGCCGGCAGAGGTAGTCACGACAACTCTCATGTATACAATATTCTTACTCCGGTTCATTTGCCCCATATCTTTTTCATATATTTTTTTCTTCCTGATCCGGATTTATATCTCTCGTATCTGGCAGGGCATTTTTCGTAATACTTTTGATGGTATTCTTCGGCCTTGTAAAAGACTGACGCCGGGGCAATTACAGTAACGATTGGTTTGCCATGTATGCCAGACCTACCCATTTCTGCTTTCGATGATTCGGCTATCTGTTTCTGCTCTTCATCTTGATAAAAAATAACCGTTTTGTACTGCGAGCCTACATCTGCAAATTGTCTGTTCGGAGTTGTAGGATCTATATTCTTCCAGAAGGTATCAAGTAATTCAGAATAAGCAATCTGTGCAGGATTAAAATGTATCTCAATCGCTTCCGTATGACCGGTTTCACCCGAACATATATCTTCATAAGTGGGGTTTTCCTTATGCCCGCCGGTATACCCAACGGCAGTTGAAACTACGCCATTTAGTTCGTCAAAAGGGTGTTGCATACACCAGAAACAACCACCGGCAAACACAGCACGTTCGATTTTACTACTATCCATATTTAACCTTTAACTACAGATTTTATAATTTCTGTTTCCTGCGATTTCTACTATAACTGCCTTCTGTGCTATGTAAACAAGCTAAAAAAATACCATATACTGATTGCTATTGCAAATAAAAGTATTAACTCTCAGTAAAGTCAGCCCTTTCATAAACTATTGTATATATTGATAAAATTAAATGGATCGAAAAAAAATATTATTAGGCATAAAGATATTTGTCGCTATTTCACTTACTACCCAGC
>JANLHC010000040.1 GCA_024654465.1 Candidatus Scalindua sp. | reverse complement strand
CTTTTTTCTTTTTTTTAAAAATAGTAAGCCTCCTTTATCTCGGCTAGCAACAGTTTGTGAACAAATTAAACGTGACAACTTTAGATTTTTCTACCCTATGAATCAGAAATTATTATGTTTATTCTGTTGTTTGTTATTGTTTCGAAAGATGATCCCTCTCCCAATAACGGTTGATACTTTCCATATCCAATTGCAGTCAGTCTAGAATAATCAATCTTGCCCACATCATTAAAGTACCTTATGACAGCAGATGCGAATTCTGCCGACAACTGCCAGCTTGTAGGATAGTCATCTGTTGGAATAAAATTTTCACTTGTATATCCTTCGACAACAACCTGACAATCCCTGTTTCGTATTACTTTTATTAAGTTATTTAGATACATCTTGCTATCAGATGACATATCCAGCTCTTCATTAATGAAATCTATTTCTGTAGGAAAAACCAGCTGATGCCCTGTTTGCGTATACTCAATATCAATATTATCGTCAATTGTGTTAACAAACAGGTTCTTGAGCAATTCTTTTCTCTTCTTGTATTTACCACCGTAACGCTCCTGCTTTATGTCCAGATTAGTTATGGAGTCACTACTGCCAAATGCAATCGTGCTTACTCCATAATTATCCAATGCTTCTATAAATGAATCAATTGCCTCTTTTGCATCTTCATCTCTAACAGGTCCTACGTTTGAGGATAACATTATAAAGAAAGCCAACAGGATAGTCATAAGTGCGGCGAAGGCAACCATATCGACAAATGCCCTCTCCTCAACCGGCTTCTTTTTCTTCTTTCTTACTGACAGAATTTTCTGTATATTTATCTCAGCCATATCTAATGCCTTAGACGCCCCTTGGTATCTCCTTTATAATAACCTCAACTCTCCTATTAAGTGTACGATTGTGCTCATTAGTATTCGGAAATAATGGCCTGTTCCGGCCATGCCCTGTCACACCAAATCTGGAAGACAAAAGCATCTCTTCCCCAATTATATAGTCGCAGACTCTGGAAGCACGCGCAATGGATAATGTATTACCGGTATTACCATCATCACTATATCTGTCATCTGTGTGACCTTCGATCCTAACATTATTTGGAATCGCACCTAACAACTCGGCTATTTTATCCAATAAATATAAGTATTCTACTTTTAGAGATATGTCACCTGAATCAAAAAGGATGTCAGCCATTATCCTGATAGTAAATCCTTCTTCAGTTTTCAACAAGTCTATAACATTAAATAATTCATTCTCCGTCATAAACACAATCATATCTTCTCTTATTAATTCCAGGTCACTTATGGGTGGAAGAAGACCATCTTCATCAATCTCCGTCTTTGACTTACTTTTAACCTTATCTTTAAATATGCCGGACTCCTTATGAGATGCAACTATTAAGTTATCACCGATGCCGGTGCTTTTCTTCATTATTAATTCAGGTATTTCATCAATTTTAGGTGAACTCATCGCTATTATTAGCACAAAAAATGTCATTAGCAGAGTAATCATGTCACCATAAGCCAGTGCCCATTCATTGGGATCTTTTTTTGGTTCCTCTTCCATTATTTAGCATTTCTAATTTTTTCTTTTAATTCATCTATCTTCTTATCCTTCCTTTCAGATGGAGAAAGGAAACCCTTCAACTTCTCTTCTACTATACTTGGATTATCTCCGGATTGTATCGATACAACTCCTTCCAGGATTAGCTCTTTCAGTAGTGTTTCATCTTTTGATCTTACATCAAGTTTTCCACTCATTGGCAAGAATATCAGGTTTGCCACAATAACTCCGTATAATGTAGTTAAAAGTGCGGTAGCCATACCAACCCCGATCTTTGATGGGTCATCCAGCTCCCTAAGCATTAACACCAATCCTATTAACGTTCCCATCATGCCGAACGCTGGAGCAACTACTCCCATTGATTCAAGTACCCCCTTACCTTTGGAATGTCTGCCACGCAGATTATCAATCTCCTTCTCAAGTATAGAGCGAAGTCCATCGGCATCAGTGCCATCAACCAGTAACTGTATGGATTTTGACAGAAAAGCATCTTTAATGTCAGCCACCTTACCTTCCAATGCCAGCAAACCTTCCCGTCTGGCAAGTTTTGCATATTCTATCAAATTCTGCATTTCCGCCTGAGGTGAAGATACTTTCACAAAGATAGTTTTCATTATTAAGGAGACCAGTCCCGTAACAACCTGTA
>JANLHC010000217.1 GCA_024654465.1 Candidatus Scalindua sp. | reverse complement strand
GAACTTTCATAAAAGTGGAGACTAAAGATGAAAAATGAAAAAAGAAGCACAAGGGTTAAAGAAGCTTTAGGATGCCTTACTCAGGATTTAATTGATGTTGGACTAGGCTCTCCTTTTACCGAGAAGGAACTGAATTATTATGGTGTCAAAATACCTGAAATCAGAGATATTCATCCAAAAAAAATACAGACTATAAGAAAAAAGGTTAAACTTAGTCAAAGTGTTTTTGCTCGTTTACTCAATGTTAGCGCAGCTAGTATAAAACAGTGGGAACAAGGAACAAGGAATCCAACAGGTTCAACAAAAGTTTTGCTTGACCTGCTCGATAAAGAGCCACACCTTTTAGACTATAGAATTCATAAATTTAAAAGAAAGTCAGTAGCATAAAATTTTCAGATATAGCCAAAGAGACCTCACATCATAAAATAAACAAAACCGAGGAGCACCATACCTGATAATGGAAATAGTCTGCCAATAAATCAGTACCACCGGCACAGCCGGGGGACTTCTCTCAAACAATATCATGGCACTCTTCCCCTTTAAATAACCCGCACAATTATGATACTTGCAGTCCTATACTGTATGTGATAAACTTTTTTCATCTTCAGTTTTATATTGCAAATTTTCAAGCATTCCAAAATGCAATATACAGGAGAAGGTTATTACCTAAATTGAGCGATTTGAGTAGCCGCATCCTATAAGGTTGCGTAACTTACGCGGAATATACATGCGGAATTATATCTAATCTAGAGCATAAATTTATGAATAACAAAAACAAACGGGATGATGACTCTATTCATGATGGTATTTTTTATGCCCCATGGGAAAAACCCTTTAATCGGATACTGACTCCTTTCGAAGTATTCATTCATCGTCAGACCACCAGTGGCATGTTGTTAATGTTAATGGCCGTTCTGGCTATGATATTGGCAAACTCCGGTTTTTCTGAATTTTATAGTCAGCTGATAGACATGCCTATTTCAATAGATATCGGTTCTTGGAGGCTTGAAAAAACCCTACATCATTGGGTCAACGATGGTCTGATGGCCATGTTTTTCTTTGTTGTCGGCTTGGAGCTTAAGCGCGAAATCTTAGTTGGTGAATTGGCAGACATGCGCAAAGCGATGCTTCCGATTGCGGCAGCAATTGGCGGTATGGCCGTTCCTGCGCTGATTTACTTTTTTATTAATCCGGAAGGAGCAGCGGCCAGAGGATGGGGCATGCCAATGGCTACCGACATTGCTTTCGCACTTGGTGCGTTGGCCCTGATCTCGCATCGTGTGCCTAAAGCCCTGATTACTTTTTTAGTTGCCCTGGCTATTGTCGATGATTTGGGTGCAGTAACGGTCATTGCGATTTTCTATACAGAGAATATTGCATTAGATACGCTGGCTGTTGCAGGAGGCTTGTTTGGTTTGCTCATAGTGTTTAATCGTGGTGGTATTCGAAACCAGACTCCCTATCTCATTGTTTCAGTTTTCTTATGGTACATGCTTATGCTATCTGGTGTACATGCTACCTTAGCTGGTGTCCTGGCTGCTTTTTCTATTCCTGCAATACCTAAATACAATCCGATGCGTTTTAATCAGCGTGTTAAATCTTTAATGAAGCGGTTTGAGTTTAGCCATGAACACGATAAAAACATCATGAACAATGCTGAATTACGTGCCATTGTATGTTCCTTGGAAAGCAGTGCGCAAAGTGTTCAAACCCTGTCTCAGCGTCTAGAACATTCATGGCACATACCCGTAGCTTATATCGTTATTCCCGTTTTTGTTTTGGCTAATGCCGGTATTCCACTGGAACTAGCCTCTTTGAGCGATACGCTTGTCCATCCAGTGGCATTAGGAATATCGTTGGGTCTTATCGTTGGGAAATTTGTTGGTATTACCGGTGTAAGCTGGTTGCTCTTGAGGTTTGGACTTGTACGCTTGCCAAAGGATGTGCGTTTCACTCAAATTGCCGGGGTATCATTGCTGGCGGGAATTGGCTTCACCATGTCAATGTTCATCGCTGGACTTGCCTTTGAACACCAGGAAAATTTATTACTTATATCCAAAACGGGACTTATGTTTGCTTCTCTAATTGCAGGTGTCTCAGGTTTTGTCTGGTTGTTTGTTGCAAGCAAATCAGCAAGTCCGCAATGATGGAAGACCGAAACATGCCGGAACAACTAATTGCCTGGTATAATCGTTTCCAAAGGCGGAGGGCAGGGTTAAAAACCTATCCCTATAATGTGTTCAGAATATAGTAAGTTACTGCCCCGGCCAGATAACCAGTCAGTGCCAGTAAACTCATCCTTCTCATATACCAGATGAAATCGATATTGAGAATGCCCATAACTGCAACTCCTGCCGCTGATCCGATTATCAAGACACTACCTCCCGTTCCGGCACAATAAGCCAGAAACTCCCAGAATGTTCCATCCACCGCAAAATTACCGGCGGGTGTAATATCGTACATACCCATGGCTCCCGCTACAAGCGGTACATTATCTACTACTGCGGATAGCAACCCAATTATTAAATTAATGATATAAACATTGCCAATGCTGCTATCGAGAAAGGCGGCCACGTATCCCAAATGTCCTGCAGATTGTAACGCGGCAACAGCGACAAGTATTCCAAGGAAGAACAGGATGGTTGGTGTATCCACCTTCCTGAGTACGCCTACTACCGTTCTAGTTGATTTAACAGCTTCGTTCTTGCTGTGATGCATCAACTCTGTAACTATCCAGAGTACACCCAGGCTGAATGTCATTCCGATTACCGGAGGAAGATGTGTAATTACCTTAAATACAGGGACAAAGAGTAGCCCCCCGACACCTAGAAAGAAAACGACCTTTCGTTCAGTCTCTGTTGTTGGGTCAGCTATTCTGTCCTCTTCACGTCTTCGCATAGATATTTCCACCGGCCTTTCTACACTACCTTTCAGCATAAAAGAGAGAATGCCTAACGGCACGGCCATGCACACGAAACTTGGAATTATTAATTTATATATTATGTTAAGAGCCGTAATCTGTCCATCAATCCAGAGCATTATTGTGGTTACGTCACCGATAGGCGACCAGGCTCCTCCGGCATTTGCAGTAATTATTACAACTCCCGCAAACAACCAGATATCTTCCTTTTCCTTCATAAGTTTCCTGATCAAGGCCGTCATTACAATTGAAGTGGTAAGGTTATCCAGCGCGGCGGAGAAAAAGAATGTGAGTACCCCGATTATCCACAACAGTTTAGTCCTGCTGAGGGTCCTGATCATATCGGTGATTATCTTGAAGCCTTCGTGTGCGTCTACCACTTCCACAATAGTCATGGCACACAGAAGGAAAAAAAGGATCGCCGCTATTTCACTTAAGGTGTGTGCGACAGAGTCTTCAATATAATGATGTGCTATCTCCGGTGTCTCTTCTACAGGGATCTGATGGATGGGGACTTTAATTCTAAAGTGACTAACACTGTCCTCTACAGAAGTATAATGACCTTCAATGCTTTTATTAATAGTTTCATGGCATAAATAATCCTTAAATTTTGGTGTTATATCCTCTGATTGGATAATGGTGCTGATTGAGTCATGATTGTTGTAATGCAGTATATCAGAAGGAGCCATTGCATAAATACCCCAGCATACCGCTCCTGTTATCAGGGCGGATGCAGCCTTGTCAATCTTTATCGAGTGTTCCAGCGCAATGGCCACATAGCCAATTACGAATACAGCTACCATTAGTATAAACATTGTATAATTATCTTTGTT
>JANLHC010000364.1 GCA_024654465.1 Candidatus Scalindua sp. | reverse complement strand
CTGCCTTAGTTTCCCCTTGGCTGTGGCAGCCTTTTAGAATAGGACAATGAACATCGTATCCATATTCGCTTTTGTGCACAACAACTGGATATTTCATTTCAACCCTTCCTGGTAGAAAAACAAAAAATGAAGTAATTCATTGCTGAGCCGACCTATAATGACTGAGAATCTACTCCTTCTTCTTGTCATCCAGAGACGCAATAACCTCATCCACAATCCCGTATTCCTTTGCCTCCTGTGAAGACATATAGAAATCTCTGTCAAAGTCTTTTTCTATTTTCTCAATTGACTGACCGCTGTGTTTTGCAAGTATTTCATTAAGGCTTTTCTTCATAAACATTATCTCTTCCGCCTGAATGCTTATATCAGTTGCCGTCCCCGTAGTGCCTCCCCACGGCTGATGCAACATTATCCGTGTATGTGGCAAACTATACCTCTTCCCCTTTGTCCCCGCAGCCATAAGTACCGCACCCATGCTATAAGCAGATCCAATACAAAAAGTAGCCACATCACAATGTACAAATTGCATTGTATCATAGATGGCAAGACCTGCCGTGATTGAACCACCAGGGGAGTTTATATAAATACTAATATCCTGATTCTTATTGTCATTTTGCAAAAATAGCATTTGAGCTATTACAATGTTCGACACGTTATCATCTATCGGGCTGCCAATGAATATTATCCGATCTTTAAGCAAACGAGAAAAGATATCATAATGTCTCTCTCCATATCCTGTTTTTTCCACTACGTATGGAACATAAACATTCCCATAATTTCTATTTGACGATATAGAATTATGCTCTGTGTACGGACAGTTATTCGAATTATTATCTTTAGCCACCTAATCCTCCTTGTCGATTATTTTTCATTTTGCTTAGCTTTTCCTTTAGTTTCTTTCTTAACTTCTTCTTTAACCTCTTCTATATTTGCTTCTTTCATTAAAAGATTAAGTGTTTTAGACTCTCTCAACTGATGTCGTAAGTTTGACATACTATTCATTTTCTCAAGTTGTTTTTTCATACCAGCAGCATCAAGGCCATACATACCTGCCATCTCGCTAATTCTTCGATTGACATCATCTTCTGTAACAAATATTCTCTCTTTTTCTGCTATGTGTTCCAGCACAAGCGACATCTTAAAATCCCTGACAACCGATTCTTCTGAAGCACTCTTTAAATCTTCCGAATGCTTTTCTATCTCTTGCTGCGGAGTACCTTTATTTATCAGATCGAGCTGATATCTGTAAAGTCTCTCGCTTGTGTGATGTTTAATCATGTCTTCCGGCATTTCAAAATCAGCCATCTCTATGAGTTTACTGGAGATTTGTTCCTGCATTTCACCTTCCGCCATTCTTTTCTTCTCCATTTCCAGCCTCTTCGACATAAACTCCTTTAATTCGCCAAGTGAATCGTAACCAACCTGTTTCGCCAGTTCATCATCTATTTCAGGGCTTTTTGGCCTTTTAATTTCTTTTATTGATATTTCCATTTTGGCAGACTTGTTTCTATGTTGTTCCACGGAAAAGTTGCCTCCTAATTCTACATCCACAGAAACCTTGTCTCCGGATTTCGCACCTACAAGGCTATCTTTCAGATCCGGCACATCAATATCAGCCACATGAGAACCAGAAACCATAACTTCCAACTCTTGATCCGACCAAACAACATCACCATTAATGCCAACTTCACAATCACATATAATAAAGTCCTCAACTTTTACTTTACCTGCCTTAACAACAGTAAGTTGAGCCTTCTGCTTGCTTATAGCCGCTAATGCTTTATCAATATCTTCATCAGTAACAGACACTGGTTTTCTCTTTAACTGCATTCCCTTATATTCTCCCAACTCAAATGTTGGTAAAACCTCCAGGGTAATTTCAAATTTTAACGGTTTCCCCAATTCAAGATCAATGTCTCCAATATCAGGATCGCCTATGGGTGACAATTTGTTCTTTTCGATTGCTTGTTGGTATGATTCACTGACAACTGCCCGCTTTACCTCGTCAATAATTTTGTCGCCATAATTTTTTTCAAGAAGCTTCCTGGGAGCCTTTCCCTTCCTGAAACCAGGCAAATTGGCCATTCTGGCGACCTCTTTTAACTGTTTTTGCCACTCGTCGTCAATTGCTTCCTTTGGTATTTCAAACTTAAGCAACTTTTTACACGGCCCAACTTCTTCTATTTCTATATTCATTATTTTATTATAAAATATTCTTGTTAACTTTTTTCAGTTTTCCGGCTATATAATACCAAGGCGAACAGCATGTCTGACGAAATGGAGCGGGTGATGGGATTCGAACCCACGACATTCACGTTGGCAACGTGATGCTCTACCGCTGAGCTACACCCGCATTGTAACCAATTATAATTAACCAATATAGATTTACAATATATTTTTATTTGGTGCGAGAGGGGGGAGTCGAACCCCCACACCTTGCGGTACTAGATCCTAAGTCTAGCGCGTCTGCCAGTTCCGCCACCCTCGCTCACAAGGTGTACTAAAAGATACATTCATTACCGTTAAATATATGCCAAATCACCGAATTGCTAAATCATAATTACACCCAGCACGAATTTTGCAATCCTCCAGTTTAGTTTCAAGTACTATATTTTGCAATCTTTTTTATTATAAATGTATTGGTCTATTTTGAAATTAATCCATGAGAACCGTAATTTCCGTGAAAAACACCTGGAATCAACCTTATACTACCTTTCACATAAAAATACGGAACACATCAGAAGCGAGCGAAATTATGAGCCAGGAATTTTTTTTGCTTAAATAATAAAAATAAATAAAGATCATTCTAAAACCACTTGCGCTGTAAGTGTTTATATGATAGCATCTTCTCGGTTTTTTAAAATTATACAAAATTATTCACAAAGTTTGTCATCGGGACAAACACATTTCTAATACCTTCTTAATGCAAATGCATTACAATTCGCGTAGAAAGGACAAAAAATGAAAGGTATTGTACTTGCCGGTGGTCTTGGCACCAGACTATTACCTTTAACAAAGATTACCAACAAGCATCTGTTACCAATTCTTGACAAGCCGATGATATACTATCCCTTGCAAACTTTAATCAATGCGGGGGTCGATGATATTATGATTGTTACCGGTGGTAATAATGCAGGTGATTTTCTCCGGCTTTTAGGTAATGGAAAACAATTTGGATTGAAGGACATAAACTACACATATCAAGAAGGAGAAGGAGGAATAGCAGAGGCTCTGGACCTTGCAAAAAATTTCGCAGATGATGAAAAGACGATTATCATTCTGGGAGATAATATTATTGAAAAGAATATTATCAAAGAAAAGGAAGAATTTGAGAAGCAAAAGGAAGGCGCCAAGATATTAATAAAGAAGGTCTCAAATCCATCAAGTTTCGGTGTTCCCGAACTTGACGGGGAAAAAGTGATTGGCATTGAAGAAAAACCGAAACACCCCAAAACAGACTGTGCCGTCATCGGCATTTATATGTACGATAGCCGTGTATTTGACATTATCAGTACACTTGAAAGATCAGAGAGGGGAGAATTAGAAATCACCGATGTCAACAATGCATACATAAAGAATGGAACAATGACATGTTCAGTTTTAGATGGTTGGTGGATTGATGCAGGAAGTTCACCGGAAAATCTGGCAGAGGCAACACAGCTGGT
>JANLHC010000361.1 GCA_024654465.1 Candidatus Scalindua sp. | reverse complement strand
ATGCGAAGTCTTGAAAGGTTATCAATGCTCATAAAATTATCTTTACCCTCTAAGGGGATGTCTACTAATAATTAATTCAGGTTACTATCTAAAAGGAGTTTCCACCTCTTCTGAGAAATCAACAACCTCGTCCCTGACAGATTCAGGCAATATGTCAAGTTTAGATGATAATATATATTGATGGGTAACATTCCAGTCAGGAATTTGTGAAATACTTAACTCAGGTTTAAGCGAAGAAGGCATCAATTTGCCTGCGTAAGGGTAGCCATAGGTGGATACATATGCGATTCTGGATGTTATATTTTGTTGAAGACTGATCTGGATTGTACCAAAGTTAACAACGGTATCCGAAACATCAACATTTATCCCGGAGCCTTGATGTACAGGAAAAAGAAGGTGCCCATTAAGTTTATTATACTTAATTCTTGAAATGTAATATTGACCTTCATCTACAGGTATGTATACATATCCTTTCTCATCAGGTTGAAACATTCGGAGTATTTTATCCTCTCTTTTTTTAAAAAACACGGTAAACCCTTCACTATTTTCGAGGAGTACATCGTCGTTATAAAAAACAAATCGGCCTGTTAGTAATTTATTACCGCTTAGTTCTCTGGACGATTTAATATTATATGCCGTTGAACCGCAACCAAACAGGAGAGTTGCCAGTATCAAGGCCACCAATATTTTACTATTAACAAGAGTAAAATGATTAATACTCTGCTTCATTATCTATCCTGCCCGCCAACTGATGGTATTGAATAGTTCTCTCGAAAGACTACTGATTAAGACTAAAGATCGCACGCTTTGGTTATAATATTTTTTTTGAAAAATTGTATTTACTTGTTCCGGTAAAGTTATTATTTATCATACTGTAAAAAACAAAAAAAATTAATATAATTATCTCATGCTTACCTGTTTTTAAACAAAAATTTATGGAATGCATTTGTGCAAACGGTTGTCTTGTAAAACCCTTAGCAGGAATGGATTTTCCGGGAAAATTCACAAAGATAGTTTGCTTTATAAACTCTTTTTCAGGAGACGATAGATGAATGAAAAGATTGCGTGTATCCTTCTCTATATGTTGGATATTGGAAACGGTATCCCAGCTCTTTTAATCGCTTATTACAGCACCTTTTGTTTTGCGTCGCATCCTGTTCTACCTGTTTGATTTCAGGTTGTCTGCACTTAAACTGCTTTGTCAGCCATGAAACCACTTCCCACATTGGGGCAGGCTCATCATCACTTGCTAAATAGTGTGAATGTAATTTTGTACCGTCCAGCCTTTTTTCAAATAAAAATTTCAGTACTCCTACACAGTCTTCTTTATGAATCCTGTTGGTATAATAAGGTGGTTCGTATTGTATCGGATCGCCTTTTACCGCCATTCTTAACATGCGTTTACGCCCCGGGCCATATATTCCGGCAAAACGGACCACCAGATTACTTTTACTCTCCTCCAGAACTCTCTGTTCTGATAACAATTGTAACTGTCCGTTATACTTCTTCGGTTCCGTTAGCGAGTCCTCATCAACCCACTCTCCATCCACCTGGCCATAGACACTGGTAGAGGATACCGATATCCAGTGCGGATTATGGTGACTATGAGAAAATCTATATAATAAATTTTTCAGCCCGACGTCATAAAGTTCTCTGTATGCGGATAAATCGTGCTGTTTTGGCGCGGCCAGAAAAAATACCTGATCATAATCAGTTTCTAATCCTGCCAGCTCAGCCGGATTGGTTAAATCTGCAGCAACAAAACGGATACCCATATTGTCAACAGGGGGATGACGTCTCAAGCCAGCAACATAGTGTCCTTTTTCAACAAGAACTTTTCCCAGACTTGTACCGATATCTCCGCATCCTGCAATTAATATTTTTGCCATTTAGACTCCGGATACAAAAATAATATAATCTGTAATTTTAATGGTTGATTACGCTGTCAGCTTCCTGGCTATTTTTGCGACGTGTTCACCCTGGAAGTGTGCCCCGGCCAGTTCGTTATCACTCGGGAGACGGCTTCCATCGGTACTGGCGATGGTCGAAGATCCATACGGTGAGCAACCGGTAATCTCATCCATTGCCATCTGCCCTTTGAAAGCATAGGGTAGTCCAACGATCACCATTCCCTGATGCAGCAGCGTTATATGGAAACTTAAAATGGTAGACTCCTGTCCTCCATGCTGTGTGTTCGAACTGGCGAAAACGCTTCCAACCTTTCCAACAAGGGCGCCGCTCAGCCATAACTGTCCGGTTGAATCAAGAAACTGTCGCATCTGTCCACACATGTTTCCGAAACGCGTTGGAGTGCCGAAGACAATAGCATCTGCATCGGCCAGCTCGTCTGTAGTACAGACAGGTATATGAGACTGCTTTTCCTGCGCATCTACAGCACCCATTTTCTCCAGCACTTCCCGGGGCAATGTCTCCGGGACACGTCTTAAGTCCGCCTCAACACCTTCGACAGACCTCGCTCCTTCCGCTACTTCCTGTCCTAATCTATATACATGTCCGTATAGCGAATAGTAAACTACGAGTACTTTCATGACAGCCTCCTTTTCGGGTTTAAAAAAAATCCACTAGTTTTAATTTTACTCCATTTTCAAATTATTGTCTAAATTTGATAGTCTCATCCAGATTCTTCCCAAAAAGAGCAGGATGATTGATACTTTTTGTTTTGATTGGCATGACAATCCTCCTTTTGATTAATAAGTATCTATTTATTTCTAAGGCCTGCCCACTTATTATTCCCATATTTTATTTTTCAAAAAGCTTTCTATATTCACCATATCCCTCTTTTTCCAGATCCTCTTTTGGAATAAAGCGGAGAGAAGCCGAGTTTATGCAATAGCGGAGGCCTGTCGGTTCAGGGCCATCATCAAACAGATGCCCGAGGTGAGAATCCGCATGCTTGCTTCTAACTTCTATCCTCTTCATAAAAAACTTTCCGTCTTCCACTTCTACAAAATTTTCAGTTTCAAGCGGTTTTGTAAAACTTGGCCATCCGGTCCCGGATGCAAACTTGTCGTGTGAGCTGAAAAGTGGTTCACCGGAAACAATATCTACGTAAATCCCCTCCTTTTTATTATCCCAATATTCATTCTCGAATGGCCTTTCCGTGCCACTTTCCTGAGTTACTTTATATTGTAATGGATTCAATTTTTTCAACAGTTCCTCTTTAGTGGATTTATCAAATTTTTTGTTATTGCTAC